>NZ_JBVJHH010000012.1:98257-261123 GCF_055586905.1 Streptosporangium sp. NPDC048886 | reverse complement strand
TCCAGGCCAGCCATCCATGCCTGAAGGTCCTCGGCGGTCACCACGCTCGACATACGGTCAGACTAAGGCATCACAATATGTTGTTGTAGTACTAGGGGCGGTCCGGGCTAGGCGAGCAGCCGGCCCCAGTTCGGCAGGGAGGCGGTCATGCCCGCCGTTCTCAGACTGTGCCAGAGCGCGGCCTGGTTGGAGGTGACGACCGGCAGGCCCAGGTCCCGCTCGAGCAGTTCGATGGCCTCGATGGAGCGCAGGCCGTTGCCCACGACGGCGATCCCGTCCGTGTCGGCCGAGATCGACCGGCGGACCTGGTGGTAGAGGTCCTCGGGCCGGACGTGCCGCTGGCCCTGGCTGTCCCAGATCTCCCACGGCTGCAGCTCCCGCCATCCGATCCCCAGGTCGAAGGGGAGCGTCCCGGCGACGTGGAAGCCGGCCGCGGCGAAGTAGCGCTCCGCCTCCTGGGCGATGGCCGCCTTGAACCAGGGAGGGATGACCAGCAGGGGGCGTTTGACGTCCAGCTCCCGCATGGCGGTCACCAGCGCCTGCGCCGCCGTGATGACGGGCGTGCCGTGCGCCTTGCGGGAGGCCTCCTGCGCGAACCGCTCGTCGAAGCCGGGTCCGCCCAGGAAGCTGCCGGTGACGAAGCAGAGGCATATCGCGTCGAGGCCGATGTGACCGAGCTGGTCGAGGCCGCGGGCGATGTCCGGGGACTCCGCCACCGCCGTGCCGGGCCTGTCGTAGGCGTCGGTCCCGGCCTGGCGGGGGCTGGCGAAGCGGGCGGCGTGGACGGTCACCCCGGCCGGCGCCATCGCCCAGAACTCCGATTCGGGGACGGGGTCCTTGTCGATGACGAGGATGCCGAAGCGTGCCCGCCACCCCGAGCTGTCGGTGCGCTCCTTGGCCCGGTGCGGGCCGGCCAGGTCAGTCATCGCCGCCCCCCACCCGGACGGGAGGAAGGGAGGGCGCGCGCTCCGTGCTCGCCGGCGCCGGAGGGGGCGGCCCGGGGTCCGCCTCCGCCGGGGGACGCGGGCGGAACGAGGCCAGGCGGTTCTCGGCGGCGGCCAGGCCGATCAGGACGGCCACGACGCCCACCACCATGTTCCAGGTCACCGTGTCGCCCAGGAGCAGGGTGCTGGTGAGCATGCCGACCACGGGGACCAGGTAGTTCACCGCGGAGGCGGAGGTGGCTCCGAGATCGCTGATGAGCCGGAAGTAGAGCACGTAGGCCAGGCCGGTGCCGATGGCGCCCAGGATCACGATGCTCGTGACCACCGGCCAGCTGAGCGTGGGGGTCTGCCAGGGCGTGAAGGGCAGCACCGCCCCCTGCAGCAGGGTCGCGGCGACGAGCTGCGAGGCGGCGAGCGCGAGCGGGGCCAGGCCGTGCTGCAGCAGGAAGCGCCGGACGTAGACGGTCTGGGCGGCGTAGCAGGCCGCGGCCCCCAGCACCGCGAGCTGCCCGGTCAGGGATCCGGCGTCGCTGTTCCACGGGGCGATGATCAGGACCACTCCGGCGAATCCCAGCAGGAAGCCGGCGAGCTTGCGCCGGGTCGTCTTCTCCGACGGCAGCAGGATCCACACGGCCACGAGCGTGAGCAGCGGGAGCGCGGCGATGATCACACCGGCCATGGCGGCGCTGGTGTAGCGCTCACCCCAGGCCAGCAGGAGGAAGGGGGCGACCATGCCGAGGATCGCGGCGACGGCGATGTGTCCCCAGATGGCGCCGAAGGCCGGGATCCGCACCCGGCGCAGGCCCACGAAGGCGAGCAGGACCGCGGCCCCCAGGACGATCCGGACGAACACCAGCAGGGCCGGTGTCAGCCCGTCGAGCGAGATCTTGATAAAGGTATAGCTCCCTCCCCAGATGAGCCCGAGGAGGAGGAACTGCAAGACACTCGAACGTTTCATCTCAATTCTCTCTCTTGGTGATGTCGGAGGCTCTGCCGCTCAGGGTGTGTCCCGTGGCCCCCGCCGCCTGCCGCGGGCGGCCGGACGGACGGCCGCCCCGCCGCGCCGTCCGCCCATGACCGCGTCATGAGCGCCCGCGCCCGGGTGTGGCGGCCGTCCGGCCGATCCGCGCTGGGGCGGAGATCCATGGAGCGCGTCCCTAGACGAGGGCCAGCTCGGGGATGCTCGCCAGGCCGTGGTCGAGGACGTCGTCGGAGAGGGCGTCGTCCGGCAGCGTGCCCGCGAAGTACCGCTCGTAGGCGGAGAGGTTGAAGTAGCCGTGGCCGGTCAGGCCGAACAGGATCGCCCGGGACTCGCCCTCCTCCCGGCACCGGATCGCCTCGTCGATCGCGACGCGGACCGCGTGCGTGGACTCCGGCGCCGGCAGGATGCCCTCGGCGTGCAGGAACTGCACGCCGGCCTCGAAGCAGCTGGTCTGGGTCACCGCGACCGCCTCGATGTGCCCCTCCTCCACCGCCCTGCTGACCAGCGGCGCGATGCCGTGGGCGCGCAGCCCTCCGGCGTGCACGGGCGGCGGGACGAACGTGTGGCCCAGCGTGTGCATGCGGTACAGCGGCGTCAGGCCGCCGGAGTCCGCGTAGTCGTAGGCGATGCGGCCCCGGGTCAGCGTCGGGCAGGCGACCGGCTCGACGGCGACGATCCGCAGGTCCCGGCCACCGCGCAGCTTCGCGCCGAGGAAGGGGAACGACAGACCCGCGAGGTTGCTCCCGCCGCCCGAGCAGCCGATCACGATGTCGGGGTAGTCCTCGGCCATCTCCATCTGGCGTATCGCCTCCTGCCCGATCACCGTCTGGTGCGCGCAGACGTGGTTGCTGGCGCTGCCGCGCGTGTAGGCCGCCTCGGGGTTGTCGAAGACCGTCTGCAGCGCCTCGGACTTGGCGACGCCCAGGCTCCCGGGATGGTCCGGGTTCTCGGCGAGGATCGCCCGGCCGGCCTCGGTCTCGGTGCTCGGGCTGGGCACGCAGGTGGCCCCGAAGGTCTCCATGAGGGCACGCCGGTGCGGGTTCTGCTGGTAGCTCACCTTCACCTGGTAGACCTTCGCGGACATGTCGAAGAGCTTGGCGGCGAAGGCCACCGCGCTCCCCCACTGACCGGCGCCGGTGTCGGCGACCAGCAGCGTCTTGCCGGCCTCCTTGTTGTAGTAGGCCTGGGCGATGGCGCTGTTGGGCTTGAAGCTGCCGGTGGGCGCGTCGCCCTCGTACTTGTAGTAGATGCGCGCGGGGGTCCCCAGAGCCTGCTCAAGCCGGCGGGCGCGGAACATGGGGGTGGGCCGCCACTGCGCGTAAACCTGCCGGACGGGCTCGGGGATCTCGAACTCCCGCTCCTTGCTCAACTCCTGCTCGATGAGCGCATCGGGCATCGTCCGCTTCATGTCCTCCCGGGTGATCGGCTGACCGGTCCGCGGATTGATCGGCGGCGCCATGTCGGGCAGATCGGCGGCCAGGTTGTACCAGGTCTGCGGAATATCGGCCTCGGTGAGCTGGTACCTGACTCGATTAATCATCAAAAGCTCCAGTCATCTGAAACAAAATTACGAAAGGAAAAAACCGGTCTGCCGTGCCCTACCGCGCCGTGGCCTCCTCGACCAGGGAGCCCTCCTTGGTGGTGTGCGAGCTCTGGAAGAGCCGGGGGTGGGCCTCGCGGATCCCGTTGACGACGAGCTCGTAGGGGAAGTCGTCGAACTCGCCGTGCCAGTGCACGAATTCCATGTGCCGGCGGCCGTCCTCGTCGAAGGGGTGGTAAACGCTGTCGGCGGTGCCGTCGAATTCGAGCGGGGCGATGCGGTACAGGCGGCACAGCGTCTTGTTGAACACCGGCGTGGCCTTGACCCAGCGCCCGTCCAGATTGACCTGGGTCAGGCTGTGGAAGCGGAAGAGGTCACCGCCGACGAGCTCCCTCAGCCGGTCCGACGCCAGGTGGTTGCGCACGTCGCCCATCACGATGCGGCTGGGGATCCCGACGGCCCGCAGCGCGGTCGCGTAGACCAGCGACTTGTGGACGCAGAACCCGCTCCCCCTGTCGATGATCGCGCTGGCCCTGAGGCCGGCCCGCGACAGGTCGCTCCCGTAGACCTCGTAGCGGATCCCGTCGCGGACCGCGTAGTACAGCTTGATGGCCTTCTCGTTGGGGCCGAGCTCGGCGTCGCCCAGAGCCCGTGAGACGAATTCGCGCACGGTGGAGGACTCGTGGTCGAGGAATTCGGTCGGCCGGCAGAGTTCGTCCAGCTGGAGAGTCATTTCGTCTTCGTCCTTGTCCTGTAGAATTGGTTGGCTGATTCTCAGAGGCCCATCATCGCGGCCACTCGATTGCGCTGGATGTCGGTCGTCCCGGAGTAGATGGTCCCGCCGACGGCGTTTCTCAGATCCCTTTCCAGGCCGAATTCCGCCATATATCCGTTGCCGCCGAAGATCTGCACCGCGGCCAGTGCGGAGGAGAGGTTGGCCTCGCTCGCGAGCAGCTTGCTGATGGCGACGTCGACGGTGACGTTCTCGTTGTTCATCAGGCGGGAGGCGGTTTCGTAGAGCCATCGGCGCGCGTTCTCCACACCGATCTTCATGTCGACGATCTTGTTGGAGATCGACTGGAACGAGCCGATGGGCTTCCCGAACTGGGTCCGCTGCTTGGCGTAGTCCACACACCGCTCCAGGCGGTGCTGCATCTCCCCGACGTTCACGATGAAGGAGCAGAGGATCTCCCACTTCATCACGTGGTCGAGCACCAGGAATCCGGCCCCCGGGCGGCCGATCACGTTGGCCGCCGGGACCGCGCACTCGTCGAAGAAGAGCTCGGCGATCGGAGAGGTCTTCAGCCCCATCTTGTCGATGGGCTTGCCCACGGTGAGGCCCGGCGTGTCCCGTTCGACGAGGAAGGCCGTGATGCCCAGCGGCCCGCCGTCGGGATGGGTGCGGGCGTAGACCACGAACAGGTCCGCGACGGGGGCGTTGCTGACGAAGGTCTTGCTGCCCGACAGGATCCACCGGTCCCCCTCGCGCCTGGCGGTGGTCCGCATCTTCAGCGCGTCGGAACCGCTGTCCGGCTCGCTGATGGCGTGCGCGCCGATCGTGGTCCCGTCGCAGACGCCCGGAAGGTAGCGGGCCTTGAGGTCGGCCGATCCGAACCGCTGGAGGGGCACTCCGGTGCTCACCATGTGGGTGGTCACCGAGAAGCTGAGGCCGCCGTCACGGGAGCCGTGGCCGAGCCCCTCCAGGACGTACATGGTGGTGAGCAGATCCTGGCCGAGGCCACCCCACTGCTCCTCGAACGGGAGCGACAGGATCCCCGACTCGCGGATGATCTTCCATTTGTCTCCGTCGAAGACGGCGTTCTTGTCCCGCTCCAGATGGCCGTCGTTGAGCGCCGTGAACCATTGGGCGAGCCCGTCGCGCAGGTCGCGCTGGTCTTCGGTCCACTTGACCATCGCTGCCTCCTTTCTTGCGGGTAGGAGTGGGACCCCCGCGGTGACCGCCGGGAGTCCCACTGCGGGCGGGTCCTAGTAGTGGGAGAACTCCGCGGCGTCCAGGCTGTGCCGCTCGTCGCCCCTGAGCGCGGGAGAGAAGACGCAGACCAGCCGCAGGTCCTCGTGGGGAGAGGCGATGAGGTAATGGGCGTCATGCAGGTCAAGGGCATAGATCGTCCCCGGTGTGATCGGGTGGGAGTTCCCCTGGAGGTCGATCACCTCTCCACTGCCCTCGATGCAGTAGCACGCTTCCAGGTGGTTGCGATACTCAAGATGGGACTTCGTCCCGGCGTAGACGATGGTGTCGGTGAGGGTGTATCCCATTCCGTCCGACTCCAGCAGGAAACGCCGGCTCAGGCCGTTCCCCCAGTCGACGGTCTTCGACTCGGAAAGGTCTCGAACGATCATGATTTCTGCTCCTTAGTCTGTGTGTTCAATGTCCGTTCATCTGATCCGCGCGCCGATGTCCGCATTGACGGCGCGCCTTCCGTTCACCTGGTCTGCGGGCCGCCGCTCATCCGGGCCGCGGGCCGCCGTTCATTCGGATCGACTGCCGGGCCGGCCCGGATTCAGGCCCGGCCCGCCGTGTCGACGAGGGCCGATATCCTGTTGATCGTCCGGAAGTTGTCCGGGGTCAGTTCGATCGTGTCGGAATCCAGTTGAAACTGGATCTCCAGCCATTCGATGACCCGGAGCAGGCCGAGACTGTCGACTATCCCGCCGTTCAGCAGGTCGTAGTCGGAGTCGAGCTCGCCGGCCCCCACGTCGGGTAGAAATTCACTCAGAATGAATTTCTTGATGGTCGTCGCATTGTCCATGTCATGCCGCCTCTGTCTGACTAGATTTGATGTGGTTACGATCGATCTTTCCTGTGGAGGTCCTGGGGAGCGGACCGTCGACGATCTGCACCGTCGAGGGGATGCCCGCTCCGGGGAGCCGGTCGGCGCAGTGCCGGCGGATCTCCAGGCTGTTCAGCCCGCTGTCGGGACGCCGCCGGAGAGCGGCGTGCAGCCGGTGGCCCGCCCGGGGATCGGGGATGGCGACCACCGCCGCCTCCAGGACCTGACCGTGGGCGAGGAGTGCCTGTTCGACCTCCTGCGTGTTGACCCGCTGACCCCGGATCTTCACCTGGAAGTCGTTGCGCCCCTCGAGCGTGAGCCGGCCGTCCGGGTGCCTGCGCACCAGGTCTCCGGAGCGGAAATAGCGCCGGCCGTCCGGCCGCTCGGGATGCTCGACGAACTTGTCCTCGAGTGAGGCGTTGAGGTATCCGGTGGTCTGGAACGGTGTGGTCACATACAGCTCCCCCACCCCCGGGCCGGCCAGGACTCCGTCGTCGGCCACGAGCAGGGCCTCCACCCCGGGCAGCGGCTCCCCCAGGGGGAGCGGGGAAAGCCGCTCCGACTCGACGTCCACCCGGTGGATGAAACTGTCGTTGGTCTCCGTGCAGCCGTAGAGGTTGTAGAAATTCGCCTCCGGGAACAGCTTGGGCAGCTCCGCCAGGCATCCCGGCTGTATCGCGTCGCCGGTGAAGATGACGTGCCGGGTGGCGTACACCTGCTCGCCGGTCTGCCTGGCGGCGTCCGTCAGCAGCCCGTACAGCATGGGCACCGCCTGGATGACGTCCACCGGGTGGTCGGCCAGCAGGTCGAGCAGCGAGCGCGCGTTCGTGGCCTGGTCCGGATCGACCAGCACCACGCAGCCGCCCTGCTTGAGCGTCGCCCAGATGTCGAGCAGGCACAGGTCGAAGTTGAGGGGGGCGTAGTTGAGCACGGAACGGCCGGGGCCGAGGTCGAACCGGTCGTGCGCCCAGTCGGCGAACCGGTCGACCGCCCCCACCGTCAGCGGGACGATTTTGGGCAGTCCGGTGGAGCCCGAGGTGGTGAGCATGAACGAGACCTGGTCCGGGTCGTCCGGTCCCACCGGCGCCGCGGCGGAGTCCGGAGATCCCGGCTCCACCCGCATCACCTGTGCGACCATGCTCTCCCGGGCCGCGTCCCAGTTGTCGTCCGGCGACACCACATGCGTGCAACGGGCCTGTGTGAACAGCCCGCGCAGCGTGCTCTCCGGCAGACCGGGCGACGGAACGAGAAAGCTCCGGCGGTCCAGCATGGCACCGAGGAGCAGAGCTATCGCCCTCGGCGACTTACGGGCGAGAATGCCCAGTGGACCAGAGCTCAACTCTCTTACCTCGGAATATGCTCCCCACATCATGTCGCACAACTCAGCGTAACTCGTCTCTTTCCCGCACCATATCAACGCGGGCGCGGCGGGACGTATCCGTGCGTGCTCGATCAGTTTCGTGATCACCGAAGCCATGGGCTCCATGGACTCTCCAACCTCCTCACATAAACAGCCGGCGTCGCCTCGCGTCCGCGTAGCCGATGAATTTCCAACCTCGGGCACCCATAAATGCGGCGGCATCTCATAACGGGACCCGGTCCGACACCGCTCCGACATTGAAATCGGCCGGGCAGGTGACTGAGATGTTCATTTTTCAACTCCTCTCCTCGGGTTGCGGTTGTTTCTGTTCTCGCACAACCAACTCTGCGCCCGCCGGCATTCACAGACCAGATATTCCGGTGTCAGCATGCTGTCCGCGGCTGACCGCTTCTTGCCAGGCGGCCGCGGAACGGCCGGTGACCTGCGCGGACAGGGAACAGGCCGGGCTCGTTACGGTTATCCGCCATACGGCTCGGCGGCCCGCCCCCATGGTGGGCGGGCCCGCCGCTGCCTAGCGTTGGCCGACATGATCAGTCTCAGGGGATTGAGCAAGCGTTACGGCGACCGGACGGCCGTCGACGACCTGTCACTGGAGTTGAGACCGGGCACGGTCACCGGCTTCCTGGGGCCGAACGGGGCGGGCAAATCGACGACGATGCGCATGATCCTCGGCCTCGACCGCCCGACAGCGGGCGTGGCACTGGTCGGAGGCATGCCGTACCACGAGATCAGGGACCCGCTGCGGACGGTCGGCGCGCTGCTCGACGCGCGCGCGGTGCATCCGGGGCGCAGCGGGCGCGCGCACCTGCTGGCGCTGGCACGCAGCAACGGCATCGCCAGGAGCCGGGTGGAGGAGGTCCTCGAAACGGTCGGGATGGCGGGCGCGGCGGGCAGGCGGGCCGGCGCGCTGTCGCTGGGCATGAGCCAGCGGCTCGGCATCGCTGCCGCGCTGCTGGGCGACCCCGAGGTGCTGATGTTCGACGAACCGGTCAACGGCCTCGATCCCGACGGCGTGCGCTGGGTCCGCCACCTGATGCGCTCGCTGGCCGACGAGGGCCGCACGGTCTTCGTCTCCAGCCACCTGATGAGCGAGATGCAGCTGACCGCCGACCACCTGGTGGTGATCGGCAGGGGCCGGCTCATCATGGACGCTCCGCTGGCCGAGGTGATCGCGCGCAGCTCGCTGACCGCCGTGGTCGTCCGCAGCCCGCACGCGGGAGATCTCTCCGTACGGCTGAGCGCCGCCGGGATCACCGTGGAACGGCTCGGCGAGAACGAGCTGGTCGCCACCGGCACCGGCCTTGAGCAGGTCGGCGACCTGGCGCACGAGGCGGGCATCCGGCTGCACGAGCTGAGCGCGCGCGAGGCCTCGCTGGAGCAGGCGTACGAGGAACTGACCGCGGGCAGCGTGGAGTACGGCGCGCCGAGAGCGAGGGTGTGAACGATGGGGGTCAAGGAGTTGGGCCACGTGATCGGGGCCGAGTGGACGAAGCTGTGGTCGGTCCGCTCGACCTGGTGGTGCCTGGCCTGCGCGGCCGTGCTCATGGTTCTGAGCGCGGTGACGCTGGGCGGCGCCATGGCGACCGACAGGCTCCGCGACGGCGGCGGGGCGCGCTTCCCGGCGAGCGAGCCGGTGATCTCGGCGACGGCGTTCACCCAGTTCGCACTGGTCACGCTGGCGATGTTGGTGATCACCTCGGAGTACGCCTCCGGCGGCATCCGCACCACGCTGCAGGCCACGCCGGTCCGCGGCCGGCTGCTCGCCGCGAAGGCGCTGGTGATGGCGCCGGCGATGTTCGTGACAGGGGTGGTGTCCGGCGGCGTGGCGACGGTGGTCACCTACGCGGTGCTGTCCGCGGGGCCGTTCGGCGGCTACGCGGCGCTGCCACCCGCCGAGACCGCGCTCGACCTGCTGCGCCTGGGTGTCTTCTCCGCCCTGGTGTCGGTGATGGCGCTCGGCGTGGGCACCGCGATGCGCAGCGCGGCGGGCACCCTGACCGTGGTGTTCATGCTGCTGATGGGCCTGCCGTTCATGCTCCTGATGGCCGGTGGCCAGGCGGCGCTGGAGGTGTCGCTGCGCATGCCGATGTTCGCGGGGCTGGCCTTCATGGGCAGCGCCGAGAACATGACCGGCGGCCCGATCCCCTACCCGGCCGGTGAGGGGCTGGCCTGGCTGCTCGCGTGGGCGGCGGCCGCGGTGGCGGCGGGCTACGCGGTGCTGCGCCGGCGCGACGCCTAGACTTCGCAGTCGTGTCGGACAACCGAGTCGCCCGCATGCTGGTGGGGGTCCTCGCGGGCATGGCCCTCGGCCTGGCCGAGCTGGCCTTCCTCTGCCTGGCCTGGCCGGCGGCCGTGGCTCCGGCCGTACGGCCCGCCGCGGGCCGGGTCGCGGACCGGCTGATGCGGATGGAACGGGCCCGGCTGGCGGCCTGGTTCGACCACGAGACGGCGCACATGGACCCGCCCGGCCACGGACCGGCGCGGGCCGATCGGCCCGGCCACGAGACGGCGCACATGGACCGGCCCGGCCATGCGCCGGCACCGCCCGACCGGCCTGACCACGGACCGGCGCGGGCCGGCGGCCGCGGCGTCCTCGGATTTCTCGCCGTCCGTGCCGTGCTCGGCGTGCTCGGCGGATACGTCTGCCTGTCGGGCCTGTTCGTCAGCGGCCTCTTCCTGATCGGCGGGCTGTGGGGCCTGGTCTCGGGCGAGTCCGAATCGGTGCCGCTGGAGTTTCCGGGCGTCAGGCTGGTCACCAGCGGCTGGGCGCTCGGGCTGACCGGTGGGGTGGTCCTGCTGGCGCTGGTGACGCTGTGGATCCTCGCGCTCGGCACCGCCGAACGGCGCCTGGCCGCCCACTTCCTCGGACCGGGCAGGCAGGAGCTGATGCGCCGGCGCATCGCCGAACTGACCGCGACCCGTTCGGGCATCGTCCGGGCCGTCGACGACGAGCGGCGCAGGATCGAGCGCGACCTGCACGACGGCGTGCAGCAGCGGGGGGTGGCGCTGGCCATGCTGCTGGGCCGCGCCCGACACAGCCCCGACCGGGCCAGGACCGCCGAGCTGGTGAGCCAGGCCTACACCGAGTCGCGCCAGCTCCTCGACGAGCTGCGCAGCGTGGCCTGGCGGATCTACCCGACCGCGCTCGACGAGCTGGGCCTGCGCGCCGCGCTCGCCGGGGCCGCCGAGCGTTCGAGCGTGCCGGTGACCGTGCACTACGGGCTGGCCGACCGGCCCGTCTCCGAGGTCGAGACGGCCCTCTACTTCGTGGCCCGTGAGGCGATCACCAACGCGGTCAAGCACGCGGGGGCACATGACATCCTGGTCGTCCTGACCGAGGACGAGCGGACGGTGAGCGTGGCGATCTCAGACGACGGCGGCGGCGGCGCCGACCCGTCAGGAGGAGGGCTGTCCGGGCTGGCCAGACGCGTCCGGGCGCTCGACGGCGACTTCACCGTCCACAGTCCCGCAGGGGGCCCCACCAAGGTCTCCGCGACGCTGCCCAAGGCGGCGCCGTGCGACTGATCCTGGCCGACGACTCGGTGCTGCTCCGCGAGGGCCTGATCCGGCTGCTCGACGACGCCGGTCACGACGTCGTCGCCGCGGTCGGCGACTCGCGGGCCCTGCTCGACGCCGTCGAACGGCACCGGCCCGACGTGGCCGTCGTCGACGTGCGCATGCCCCCGACCCACACCGACGAGGGGCTGCGGGCCGCGCTGGAGATCCGCGAGCGCTGGCCGGGCGTCGGCGTGCTCGTCCTGTCGCAGTATGTGGAGAAGACCTACGCGGCCACGCTCCTGTCCGGGGCCACCGAGGGCCTGGGCTACCTGCTCAAGGACCGGGTCTCGGAGGTGGCCGACTTCCTCGGCTCGCTGGAGCGCGTGCACGCCGGCGGCGCGGTCTTCGACCCCGAGGTGGTCCGCCAACTGCTGGCCCGCACCACGCACGCCGATCCGCTGAGCAGGCTGAGCGGGCGCGAGAGGGAGGTGCTGGAGCATCTCGCGCAGGGCTTCGTCAACGCGGCCATCGCCGAACGCCTGCACGTGTCGCTGAGCACCGTGGAAAAGCACGTCAACGCCATCCTGGAAAAGCTCGACCTGCCCCGCGACCCCGGCTACAGCCGCAGGGTGCTGGCGATCCTGCGCTACCTCGACGGCTGACCGACCCCGGTCAGGGACCCGCCCCGCGGCGATACGATCGTCTGACACCCCTTGCCCTCCGCCGGCGTCCCCCTATTCTTTGATCATGAGGGGTCCGCGGACGGCGTGGCGGCCACTCTGCCGCCCACGCGTCACCGACTCGCTGACGGCGCTGCTCGTCTGGGTGTTCCAGGCGGTGTTCGCCTTCTCCGTCGGTGTGCGGGTGCCGCCGCTTCTGGTGATGATGCTCGACACCGCCGCTTCGGCGACGCTGCTCTGGCGCCGTGACCGGCCGTTCACCGTCCTGGCGCTCACCGTGGCCTGCCATCTGGTGACTGTCGTGACCGGCCAGGTCACCTGGGTCGGCGGGGCGGCGGTGTGCGCGCTGTACTCCGTCGGCCGGTACGGCGTGCCGCGGCGCGCCTGGATCGCGGCGGTTGCAGTCGACGCCGCCGTCACCGTCACCGCCCAGTTCCTCTTCTCCGTCCGGGACGAGAGACCGTCGACGACAGGGGCGCTCGGGGCGCTGGTCGTCGTCGGGCTCGGTCAGCTGCTGCGGTTCCGCCGGGAGCTCGCCGACCGGGCGCAGGCCGAGCTCGCCGGAGCCGCCGTGCGGGCCGAGCGCCGCCGGATCGCACGCGAGCTGCACGATGTGGTGGCCCATCACATCAGCACGATGAACGTGCTGGTCGGCGCGGCCCGCACGACCATGGCCCGCGATCCGGGGCAGGCTCAGGCCACGCTGCTGACCGTGGAGCGGACCGGGCGCGAGGCCATGGCGGAGATGCGGCAGCTACTGCATGTGCTGCGCGCCGACGACGTCCCCGCGACGGGATCCGCCGGGTACGGGGTGGCCGCGCTGCCCGCGCTGATCGCCAGGGCCGAGGGCACCGGCCTGCCGGTTGAGCTGGAGGTGACCGGTGATCCCGTCGAGCTGGACCCCGCGGTGGACCATGCGCTCTACCGGATCGTCCAGGAGGCGCTGACCAACATCCGCAAGCACGCCGGGAACGCGCGGGCGAGCGTCCGGATCGCCTATCGGCACGGGGAGGTGGAGGTCGAAGTGCTCGACGACGGCCCCGGCGCGGAGGAGGGCGGCCCTGGCACCGGTGCGGCGCCGGGCGGTTTCGGCCTGGACGGCATGGCCGAGCGGGTGGCGGCCTGCGGAGGACGGCTGCGTGCCGGGCCGCGCCCCGGAGGAGGCTTCGAGATCAGCGCCCGCGTCCCCCTGCCCGCCGTACCGGAGGAGAAGACGTGATCAAGATTCTGATCGTGGACGACCATGCGCTGGTCCGCGCGGGATTCCGTATGATCCTGGACGCCCAGGACGACATGAGCGTGACGGGTGAGGCGGGAGACGGCGGGGAGGCGCTGCGCCGTACCCGGGAGCTGCTGCCGGATGTGGTGCTGATGGATCTGCACATGCCAGGCGCCGACGGCATCACCGCCACCGGTGCGATCACCGCCGAACTACCCGGCGTGCGGGTGCTCGCGCTGAGCACCTTCGACCTGGACGAGTACGTCATCGACGCGCTGCGGGCCGGCGCGTCGGGCTTCCTGCCCAAGGACATCTCCCCCGAGGAGCTGGTGGAGGGCGTCCGGGTGGTGCACCGGGGCGAGGCGGCGGTCGCGCCGCGGCTGCTGACCCGCCTGATCGGCACGTTCGTCCGGGCGGCCCGGCCGCGCCGTACGGCCACGCCCGAGGGACTGGCCGGGCTGACCGACCGCGAGCGAGAGGTGCTGACGCTCATCGCCCGCGGCCAGTCCAACACCGAGATCTCCGCGACCTTGCAACTGGCCGCCTCCACCGTGAAGAACCACGTGACGAGCCTGTTCGGAAAGATCGGCGTCCGCGATCGGGCCCAGGCCGTCATCGCCGCCTATGAGGCCGGGCTCATCACCCCCGGGGACTCCTGACACCGGGCGGCGGCGTGGCTGCCGTTTCAAGGGCATGGCCGCCGCCTCAAAAAGTGAACGCGTGCCCGTCGAAGGCGCCGGAGACGGGGGGACGCGCCTGCGCCCGGAACGCCGGCCACGACAGGCGGACCTCGTGCGGCCTGCCGCCGGTTCCGTTGACGAGCAGTCGCGCGGTGGCCTTCCCGCTCCCCTCGAGACGGATGCGGCCGCTGACCGTGAGATCGTCGACGGAGCGGACCTCGTCAAGCGCGATCGTGCCCGCCTTGTCGTCGAAGTCGAGCCGGCCTCCACGCAGACCAGGCTCCGTCTTCAGCAGTGAGTGGACCAACGAGTAGGGGTTACGGCGGGCGCAGGCGTCCTCGACGGTGGCGAAGGCCGCTGCGACGAGTCGCCGTTCCTTGAAGGACAGACCCGAGGCGCGTACCGGCGGCACCTCTCCGGCCGACCGCGGAAAGGCCCCGACCGCGCGATAGTTCTCCGCGCTGCACCGGGAGGGAGGGACCGGACGGGACGGATCGCTCAGGAAGGACCGCATCACTGCGCGGACGCACCGGTTGACCCGCTGGTCTCCCCAGGCGAGGCTGTGCCCGCCGAAGCGGACCCGGATGAACGTGCTGTCCGGGAAACGCCGGACTGTCCGCGCGACCTCCGCCGGGCGGTGGGTGTCGAAGTCCCCGCCCACCGCCAGGACCGGCACCGGCGGGTATCCGGTGTCCGCTGGCACCGGCGGGCTGTGACGCGGAGTCCGCCAGTTCACGCAGAACTCCAGGGGTGTCTTTCCTCCCAGCTCGGCGACGGTGAACGGCCTCAGCGGGCGTTCCTTGAGGTAGTGGCGCTCAAGCTGGCGGCTGCGTTCGGCCGGTGACGCGTCCCTGCCGAACGGCAACGCGCCGTCGCCGCACCGGTAGGCCAGATATCCCGCCCAGTGTGCTCCCTCCAGCGCAGGGGTCGGGCCCGTGCCCACGGCCCGGGCGAGCCGGTGCAGCGCGGCCCGATCGCCGTGCAGGTAGGCCGCGGCGGCGGCGTTGGTTTCACGGCCGAACACCGGCTGGAAGAGACTGGCCCCTACGGCGGCGAGCGCGGTGAGCGGCACCCGCGGGTCAGGGTGAGCGCGCAGACGCGCCACGAGCCGTGTCCAGGTGCCGCGGGGCGTGCCGGGCAGTGCCCGGCACGCACGGGAGGGCGCGCAGACGAGGTCGAGGGAGTCAAGCCGGGTCCGGACCGGCCAGCTCGCGTAGCCCTCCGGGGTCGTGGTCACGGTGCTGTCGAGGAACACCGCGGCGGTGCTTTCGGGATAGCGGGTCGCGTACGCCTGGGCGGACAGCGTGCCGTAGGAATTGCCGTAGAACGTCACCTTGGAGACGCCCAGGGCCTGGCGGACCGCGTTCATGTCGGCCACAGCCTGGTCGGTGGTGAAGAACTGCACGCGGGGACCCAGACGCGCGGCGCACTCGCCGATGGTCTCCGGGAGGTTCAGGTTGAGGCCGGGGCAGCGCAGCGGGGTGGACTTGCCCAGTCCGCGGGGCTCGACCACCAGCAGGTTCTGCCTATCGAGCACCGGGCCGAGTGTCTCCTCGATGATCGGCATGTCGGGTAGCGCGGGGGCGGGCCCACCCGGGGCGGCGAGAACGGTGCCGGCCGCGCCCTTCCGGGGCAGCCAGGCGAATGCCACGGTGATGCGCTCCGATGACGGATCGCTCCAGTCGAGGGGCACCGAGATCGCGCCGTCACATCGGGTCGTCGCCTTGGCGCACTCATGGAGCTGCTCCGCAGCGGCCGCGGGAACGCCGGGTAAGGCGGATAAAGCGGGTAATGCGGGTAAGGCGGCCGGCGCCATGATCGCGGCGATCATCAGATTCCTGATTCTCATGCCTTCAGCGTCGCCCCCGGCGCCTCCGATCCCATCCTTCCCTGAGACCATCTCTCGCCTGGGAGGAGGGTCCCACGCTCCGCCGCTCCAGGAGCCTGGTCCCGGAGAGCCTTCGACGTGTCCGTACAGCGGTGTGGGATACAGCGACGGGCTCATGGGCGTCCCCTCAAGAGGGGGGAAGGCTGTTGGGGGGCTCCCCCCTGAACGTGGACACCGAATTCAGGCGGCGGGCTTCAGGCTACCTGCAGCTTTCTCGTAATCGACCGGGCTGATCTGGCCGAGGCGGGAATGCCGCCTGACCGTGTTGTATCGGGTGATCCAGCCGAACACGGCCAGGCGGGCTGCTCGGGCATCGGGCCAGTGGCGCGCCCCCTGCAGGGTCTCGCGTTTGAGGGTCGCGTTGAACGACTCGGCCGCCATCCTCATCAACACCGCGCGGGGACCCATCGTGGAGGATGCGGCGATCCACCAGGCACTCACCGAAGGATGGATCGCCGGCGCAGCGCTGGACGACCTCGAGGAGGAACCCGCGAAACAACGCGACCGGCGCCCGCGCAACCCCCTCCTCAAGCTGCCCAACGTGATCGTCACGCCCCGCTCCGCCTACTACTCCGAGGAGGCCATCACAACGGTCCGGCACGTCGCCGCCGAAGAGGCCGTGCGGGTCCTGACCGGGCAACCGGCGCGTTTCCCAGTAAACGACGTGACGGCCGGCTTCCGTCCGCACGGGGCTGACCCCTCGAACCAATTCTGATCACGCCTGCAGCGGCCATGGTTGCGGAGCCCGAGGAGATCCTCACGCCGCAGGCCGAGGCAGAGCACCAGGACACAGAGGGCGGTCGGTCGGTGTTCCCGGCGGCCTTGAGCACCGCACCGGCTCGGGGCACGGTCAGGCCGCGGTCGACCTTGTACTTGGACATCAGGATCTTGATCTTGATGAGCGTCTTGTCTCGGTTTCGAAGGTCCGCGCCCCCTTGCCCGCCGGGTGGACGATCACCGCGTGGAACGCCTCACGAAGGTAGACCCGCCTGGTCGACAAGGGGAAGCCACCCTCCTCCGGCAGGTGCCGGCGCCGCCGTACGAGATCTGCGCCGACCGACGCCCGCCCTGCGCTGCTGGATCTGCGCGGCGTGCGTGCTTTCTCCGTCCCTGGCGCGACTGTCTCCCGCTCCAGGTCCGGCGCGTTCCTGAAGAACGGTTCGCCGGTGATGTTCTTCAGCCGCCATTGCCTGTTCGGCCCGTCGAGTTGCGTCCGAACGGCGTCGAGTTCGGCCTGTCGTGACGGTCGTCGGTGGGCACGCCCCTGTTCCCGGCTCACAGCTCGAAGCGGGCCACCCGCCTGAGTTTGTTCATCGCGTCCAGGGCGGCGACCTTGTAGGACTCGGCCAGGGTGGGGTAGTTGAAGACGGCGTCGACGAGATAGTCGATGGTGCCGCCGCAGCCCATCACGGCCTGGCCGATGTGCAGCAGCTCGGTGGCGCCGGTGCCGAAGACGTGCACGCCCAAAAGCGCCCGGGTCTCCGGGGAGACCAGCAGCTTCAGCATGCCGTAGGTGTCGCCGATGATCTGCCCGCGGGCGAGCTCGCGGTAGCGGGAGATGCCGACCTCGAAGGGGACGTGGGAGTGGGTGAGCTCGTCCTCGGTGCGGCCGATGAAACTGATCTCGGGGATGGTGTAGATGCCGATCGGCTGCAGGTGGTGGATGCCGGGCAGGGGGTCGCCGCAGGCGTGGTGGGCGGCGATGCGGCCCTGCTCCATGGAGGTGGCGGCCAGGGAGGGGAAGCCGATGACGTCGCCGACGGCATAGATGTGCTCCACCGCGGTGCGGTAGTGCTCATCGACACCGATGCGGCCGCGCCCGTCGGCGGCCAGGCCCGCCCGCTCCAGGGTGAGCCGGTCGGTCATGCCGTGCCGGCCGGCCGAGTACATCACGGTCTCGGCGGGGATCTTCTTGCCGCTCTCCAGGACGGTCAGCGCGCCGCGGGCGCGTTTCTCCACGGCGGCGACGGTCTCGTCGAAGCGGAAGGTCACCGCCAGATCCCGCAGGTGATACTTGAGCGCCTCGACGATCTCCAGGTCGCAGAAGTCGAGCATCCGCTCACGGCGTTCGACGACGGTGACCTTGGTGCCCAGGGCGGCGAACATGGAGGCGTACTCGATACCGATCACCCCGGCGCCGACGACCACCATCGAGTCCGGCACGTCCCGCAGGTGCAGGATGCCGTCGGAGTCGATGATCGTGTGCTCGTCGAACTCCACGGTGTCGGGCCGGGCCGGGCGGGTGCCGGTCGCGATGATGATCTTCTCCGCGGTGATCGCGACCTCGTGCCCCTTGTCGTCGACCACGCCGACGGTGTGCGGATCCACGAAATGCCCCATGCCGTGCAGGATCGCCACATGGTTACGGGCCAGCTGGCTCCGGATCACATCGATCTCCCGGCCGATCACGTGCTGGGTGCGGATCCCCAGATCGGCCGCGGTGATCTCATCCTTGACCCGGTAACTCTGGCCGTACATGCCGCGCTGGTTGAGACCGGTCAGGTGGATCACGGCTTCGCGCAGCGTCTTGGACGGGATCGTGCCGGTGTTGATGCAGACGCCGCCGATCATGTTACGGCGCTCGACCACCGCGACCCGCCGTTCGAGCTTCGCCGCGGCGATCGCCGCCTTCTGCCCACCCGGCCCGGACCCCAGGACGAGAACATCGAAGTCCCACATAAGGCTCAGTCTGCGCGCCGCAGGCGACCGAAAGAAGACCCCGTGCGGATCACCCTGAACCACCAGGGGAGATCAGCCCGGTCTCGTAGGCGACCACGACGGCCTGGACCCGGTCGCGGAGGCCGAGTTTGGACAGGATCCGGGCGACGTGGGTCTTGACCGTCGTCGGGCTGAGGGTCAACCGGTCGGCGAGTTCGGCGTTGCTCAGGCCGGTGGCGAGCAGGCGCAGCACCTCCAGCTCCCGTGGTGTCAGCTCGGACAGATCCCGGTGGAGGGCGGCCCCGGTGTCGTCGCGAGGGGCGAAACGCTCGACCAGGCGGCGGGTGATCGTCGGCGCGAGCAGGGCGTCGCCGGAGCGCACCAGGCGCACCGCGGCCACCAGGTGCTCGGGGGTGACGTCCTTGAGCAGGAAGCCGCTGGCGCCGGCGGCCAGGGCCGTGTAGACGTAGTGGTCGAGATCGTAGGTGGTCAGGATGAGGACGCGGGTCTCGTCGGCCCCGCCGGCCAGGATCCGCCGGGTGGCCTCGATGCCGTCCATCTGCGGCATCCGGATGTCCATGAGCACGACGTCGGGCCTGGTGCGCCGGACGGCGGCGACCGCCTCGGCGCCGTTGGCCGCCTCGGCCGCCACCTCGATGCCGTCGGCGGCGAGGATCATCCGGAACCCGGTGCGGACCAGCGCCTGGTCGTCGGCGATGACGGCGCGCAGCGGCCGGCGTCGTTCTTCTGTCTCCACAGGCACATTGTCACGCCTGCCCCCTCCTGCCGCATCCGCCCCGGTGGCCAGGGCCGTGTCCTTGAGGAGTACGTCGCGAGGATGACACCGCGGCCGGATCCTCCCGGGAGATGCCCGACATCGAGGTGTCCGACATCGGGGTGGCGGCCGGCGCGTGTGGACGCCGGCCGCGGAGGGCGTGCGCCGCGGCGCAGCAGACGGTCAACCCGACTACGGCCAGCAGGACGCGGTGGTCGACGACTGAGACCAGCACCGCGCCTGCGACCAGGGACAGGAGTTGGGCGGCCCCGGCCGCGGCCTCGAAGGCGGTGGAGACCCGGCCGACGAGGTGACCGGGGCTGCGGCGCTGCACGAGGGTCGTCCTGGCCACACCGGCCAGGGTCAGGCCGGCGCCCGCCACCGTCATCGCGGCCAGCACGACCGCCTCGACGGGGACCGTCCACAGCATGACCGCCACGCCGTACAGGGCGATGCCCGTGCCGATCGCGGCCGGCTCGCCCCGGCGCGCGATCACCGCGGCCCCGCACAGCCCGCCGACGACCGCCCCCACGCCCATCGCGGTGGAGGTGAGAGCGGTGAACTCCGGGGACCTGCCGAGGCCCCGGTCGATGACCGCGAAGATCAGCGACTCGGTCATCCCGGCCAGCGTGAACATCAGGCAGAACGCCCCGGCCGCGCGGCGCAGGGCCGGGTCCGCGACCAGGTGCCGGGCCCCGGCCCAGAACTCCTCGCGCCGGTGGCCACGCGGCGCGGCCGGGACGGGGGGCGGCGCCGGCAGCGCCGCGAAGGCCGCCGCGGCGACGAGGAAGGTGACCGCGTCGAGCAGGACGACCGCGCCGATGCCGTAGCCGGTGTAGACGGCCACCCCCAGCAGCGGCCCGAGCAGGCGCAGCCCCTGCCGGGCGGTCTGCAGCGCGCCGTTGGCCTCGGCGAGGAGGTCGTCGGGCAGGACGCTCTTCAGCAGCCCGCTGAGCGCCCCGGACACCGCCGCGTACGAGCAGCCCATGGCCGCCGACACCGGATAGACCAGCCAGAAGGTGTCCCTGCCGGTCACCGCGGTCAGCGGGGCCAGGCTGACCGCCGACAGCAGGCACGTGGCGACGAGGAACCTCCTGCGGTCGACCCGGTCGATCACCTGGCCCAGGAGGGGGGACAGGCACAGGGGCAGTGTGAAGAAGAACAGGGTCAGCCCCGCCGCGCCGTCCGAGCCGGTGAGCTTCTTGGCCAGGATCGCCGGGACCAGCAGCAACGAGGCGTCGCCCAGCAGGCTGGTGACCATGCCGGAGTAGATGATCCGGAACCGGCGACGGCGCAGGACCGCCCGCATCACCGGTGACCGGCGAGCCGCCGTACGGCCCGGCCCGTCGGGAACACCGGGACGGCGCTGTGGACCATGGCGAACGTCTCCAGGCCGGGCACGATCACCGTCAGGACCGGGCACCTGTCGTGCGCGGGGTTCCAGCGGAAGGTGTAGGCGGCGAACCCGGCACGCTCCAGCGTCTTCAGGATCGCGGCGATCTGCCCGTCGACGTCTCCGGCCCCACGCCCGCAGCCGCCTTCCGGCCCGGGCAGCCGCGCGTCGAACACGAGGCGGTCGAGCAGCGGGGCCGGGTCGAGCCTGGCGCAGCGCTCCAGCAGCGGCCACCGCCGCAGGCTCTCCAGCCTGCGATCGAGGGTGAGGTCCACCCCGAGCGACATGTTGAACGAGGACTGGATCACCTCGCCGAGCGCGCGCTCCACGGCGTACTCGGGGTCGAGGGAGGCTCCGGAGCCGACCACCCCGGGATGGGGGCCGACGCGCGAAGGGAGCGCACAGTAGGCGGGGACGCCCAGGTCGGAGGTGATGTCGATGATGAGCGGGGGCGCGCCGAGCCGGGCCGCCGCCTCGTCGTGGAGGCGGCGCAGATCGGGCGGGAGGAGATCGGGGCCGAGCCCGGACAGCGGCGACCGCCCGTCGAGATACCAGTCGAGGAGGGCGTGGGAGAGCGCGTCGCGCTCGATGACCTCCAGCAGACCGTGCAGGACCGCCTCCGGCTCGGTGACCCCGCTGGCGGTGCCGCTGTCGTAGGCGTAGCGGAGGTAGGGCTCGTAGCGCAGGTCGTCGCCGGGGATCGGGTGGCTGCGGCAGGACGGCGACCGGGCGAAGGCCGGATACCACAGCGCGGGCAGCTCCGGGTTGAGGGGTTCGGCCCGCAGGCAGGCGAGGTCGACGTCCGGATAGTCGCGGGCGAGCCGGTGGATCATCTCCTCCCCGCACAGCTCCGGCTGGGCCACCACGGTGGCGATGGGCACCACCCGGGCCCGTCGGCGGTCGCCGGCGAGCCCGGCCTGGCCCTCCTCGTGCTGGAGGTGCTGCCACGCCTCGAACAGCGCGCTGACCGTGCTCTGCGCACCGGCTCCCTTGCCGAGGGAGGCGGTGAGCACGCGCCCGGCCGAGTCGCGGACGGTGCAGCGGTGCACGGGGAACTCCGGCGAGCCCGTGGAGAGGAAGTCCGCCGAGAGGCCGGCGGCGGCGAGCACCGACTCGATGACCGACAGCGCTTCGGCCAGACCGGCGCAGCGTTCGCGCTGGGCGCGTGTCACCACTGTCAGAACGCGCCCGGCGCGGACCGCACGGTGAAGAACTGGTCCAGGAGCAGCAGCTCGGCGAGGGTGAACGAGAAGCCGTCTTCCAGCTGGAAGCCGTCCGGCCGGAGAAGCGACTGGCCGTTGGAGTTGCTGTTGCCCACCGCACACCCCTTCACGTCAGTAACGGAGACGCCCTTGGTTACAGGACATTCCGACATATGTAATGGGATCACGTCAAGAGGATCTGGGCCGCCAGTCACCCCTGTCGAGGTCGAGGGTCTCAGGGGTGTGCAGGCGGACCATGGTGCGGGCCACACCGGCCGGGATGCGAGAGGGGGTCAGCAGCGAGACCACGACCATGACGGCGAAGGCGACCGGCACCGACCAGGCGGCGGGCTGGGCGAGCAGGGCCCCGGCCAGGCCGGTGTACGGCCCCCCGACGATGGTCGTCAGAACCGCGCCGCAGGCCAGTCCCCCGCCGGCGAGCAGCCCGGCCACCGCCCCGGTCGAGGTCAGCCGCCACCACCAGATGCCCAGCACCAGCAGCGGGCAGAAGGAGGAGGCGGCCACCGCGAACGCCAGCCCCACCACGTCGGCGACCGGCAGCGACCGGGCCGAGGCGGCCAGGGCGAGCGGCACAGCCACAGCCAGCAGGGCCGCCACCCGGAACGAGCGCACCCCGCCGCCCTTGAAGATGTCCTGCCCGATGACGCCCGCGACCGAGACCGTCAACCCGGAGGAGGTGGACAGGAACGCCGCGAACGCCCCCGCCGTCACCAGCGCGGTCAGCAGGTCGCCCGCCACTCCCCCGACCAGCCGCCCGGGCAGCGTCAGCACCACCATGTCGCTGCCCCGCAGCTCCGGGACGTAGATGCGCCCCAGCGCGCCGTAGACGGCAGGCAGCAGGTAGAAGGCGCCGAGCAGCGACAGCACCACCAACGTCGTACGGCGCGCGGCCCGGCCCTCGGGGTTGGTGTAGAAGCGGACCAGCACGTGCGGCAGCCCCATGGTGCCCAAGAATGTCGCCAGGATCAGCGAGTAGGTCGAGTAGAGGCCGTACTCCTTACCACTGGACAGCGGCAGCGCCCAGGTCGCCGCGTCCTGCGCGCTCAGCCCGGGCGCGCCGCCCGAACGCCAGGCCAGCAGCAGGAACACCAGCGGCACCGCCAGCGCGGTGAGCTTGAGCCAGTACTGGAAGGCCTGCACGAACGTGATCGACCGCATGCCGCCCGACATCACGTTCACCGCGACCACGGCCGCCACCAGCAGCCCCCCGGCCCACTCCGGGGCACCGGTGATGGCCCCCAGCACCAGGCCGGCGCTCTGGAACTGCGGCATCAGATACAGCCAGCCGATCAACACGACCAGCACCCCGGCCAGGCGGCGCACGGCCATCGACTCCAGCCGCGCCTCGGCGAAGTCGGGCAGCGTGTAGGCGCCCGAGCGGCGCAGCGGCGCGGAGACCAGGACGAGCAGCACCAGATAGCCGCCGGTCCAGCCGACCGGCAGCCAGAGCATGTCGGCGCCGTAGGCCAGGATCAGCCCGGCGATGCCCAGGAAACTCGCCGCCGACAGATACTCCCCGCCGATGGCGGAGGCGTTCCACAGCGGGGAGACCGTGCGGGAGGCGACGTAGAAGTCCGAGGTGGTGCGCGACAGCCGGATGCCGAACGCCCCGATCAGCACCGCCGCCAGCACCACCAGCACGACCGCGGTCACACCGTAGGCGGTGTTCATCGGGCCCGTTCCACCAGTTCCGCGAAGTGGCGCTCGTTCCGTTCGGCCTGCCGTACGTAGAGCCAGGCGCCGATCACGAACGCCGGATAGATCAGGCCGGCCAGCACCGCCCACGGCAGGGGGATCCCCAGCAGCCGGGCCTCGCGCAACTCCGGCACCAGCAGGAACAGCATCGGCAGGCCGCCGACCACGCAGCCCAGCACCGTGCAGACGAACAGGGCCAGCCGGAACTGGGTGCGGATCAGCGAACGCATGTAGACCTCGCCCAGCCGGGTCTGCTCGTCGATCTCGCGGGTCACCGGATAGCGGGGATGGCGGGCGGCCGTGGTGCGGGGGCTGGTCACGACCTCGCGGCGCGGCCGGTCGGCCTCCCTGCGGGGCCGCTCCAACGCGCGGGCGAGGCGCTCCACCTCCCTGCGCGGCCGGTCCGGCCGGTCGGCGTCCTTGCGCGGCCGCTCGACCGCGCGGGCGAGCCGGTCGGCCATCCGCCGCCGGGGCTCCGCCTCCTCGCGGGGCTCCGGCTCCCTGCTCTCCCGGCTCATTCGGACCGCCCCTTGCGCGCCCGGCGGACCAGCAGGTCGCGCAGCTCGCGGGTGTGGCGGCGGCTGACCGGGATCTCGGTCTCGCCGATGCGGACCACGCAGCGGCCCGAGTCGATGTGCAGCTCGTCGATGTGCTTGACCGCGACCAGATGGCTGCGGTGCACCCGGACGAACCCGGCCGAGGACCAGCGCTCCTCCAGCGTGGCCAGCGAGATGCGGACCAGATGGCTGCCCCCGGCGGTGTGCAGGCGCGCGTAGTCGCCCTGCGCCTCGACGTAGCGGACCTCGGTGCCGGCCACGAACCGGGTGACGCCGCCCAGCTCCACCGGGATGGTGCCGGGGTCGGTACGGCCGGCACTGTCGCTGTCGGGCAGCTCGGCCGAGACGCACACCCGCCGGATGGCCTCGGCCAGCCGCTCCGGCCGGACCGGTTTGAGCAGGTAGTCCTCCGCCTTGATCTCGAAGGCGTCCACCGCGTGTTCCTCGTAGGCCGTCACGAACACCACCCGGGGCGGGTTGGCGAACTGCGACAGCAGCCTGCCGAGCACCACCCCGTCCAGGCCGCGCATGCGGATGTCGAGGAAGACGGCGTCGATCGGCTTCCCGTCGGCGATCGCCCGGTCCAGGACCCGCAGCGCGGCGGCCCCGTCCCTGGCGAGGGAGACCTCCCCGATGCGGGGGTCGTCGCGCAGCAGGTAGGCCAGGTCCTCCAGGGCGGGGAGCTCGTCGTCCACCGCCAGGACACGCAGGCCGGTCACGGTCACTCCTCCAGATCGCTCACGTGGGAATCCCTAGAGGGTGATGAATCAGACATCACGTGTCAACAGTGGCGACGGGATCAGCGTCGAGACGGGAACGGCAACAGGGCCGGTGACGGGGTGAGACCGGCGACGGGCTCGGAGCGAGGGCCGGTCCCGTGCGGCGCGTCAGTGGGCGGACACGCCGGGGTGATACTTCGGCAGGCGGACGCTGACCCTGGTGCCGGCGCCCTTGCCCGTCTCGGCCACCAGGCCGTACTCGTCGCCGTAGACCTGGCGCAGCCGCTCGTCCACGTTGGCCAGGCCCACTCCCCCGGCACCGGAGCGCTCGTCGGCGTCACCGGCCAGGATGCGGCGCAGGCGGTCCGGCTCCATGCCGACGCCGTCGTCCTCCACGCTGATCCGGCACTCGGCGCCCGCGTCCTCGGCGATGATCGAGATCCGGCCGGCGCCGGACTTGTTCTCCAGGCCGTGCCGGACGGCGTTCTCCACCAGCGGCTGCAGGCACAGGAACGGCACCGCGACCGGTAGCACCTCCGGAGCGATCCGCAGCGTGACCTGGAGCTGGTCGCCGAAGCGGGCCCGTTCCAGGGTGAGGTAGCGGTCGATGGAGCGCAGCTCCTCGGCCAGCGTGGTGAACTCGCCGTGCCGCCGGAAGGAGTAGCGGGTGAAGTCGGCGAAGTCCAGCAGGAGCTCGCGGGAGCGGTCGGGGTCGGAGCGGACGAAGCTCGCTATGGTCGTCAGCGAGTTGTAGATGAAATGCGGGGAGATCTGCGCACGCAGCGCCCGGACCTCGGCCTCCATCAGCCGCGTCCTGGACCGGTCGAGCTCGGCCAGCTCCAGCTGGGAGTCCACCCAGCTCGCCACCTCGTGGGTGGCCCGGACCAGGCCCGCCGAGGCGTGCCCGCCGTAGGCGGCCAGCGAGCCGACCACCCGGCCGTCGGTGGTGAGCGGCACCACGACCGCGAACCTGATCGGGCACTCGGGGATCTCGCACGAGACGACCTCCGGGCCGAGCACCTGGGTCCGGCCGCCGGCGAGGGTCTTGGCGGCGTGCGTGAACGCCTCCCTGGCGTGGTGGTCGCCCTCGCCGTCGTAGACCAGCAGCCGCTCGCCGTCGGTGATCGCCAGCGCCGGGGAGCCGAGCAGCTCGCGCAGATGCCGGGACGCCTTCTGGGTGCCCGCCTCGGTCAGCCCCGCCCGCAGCGGCGGCGCGGCCAGCGAGGCGGTGTGCAGGGTCTCGAACGTGGCCCGCTCGGCCGGGCTGCTGCCCAGCTCCCGCCGGCCGCGCAGGACCCGCCACAGCACCAGGGCCGGGACACCGACCAGAGTGGCGATCAACAGCACGGCGACGACGGGTTCCACGCCCCGGACCCTATCTGTCCAGGTCCGTGAGCGCCTCCTCCGGCGGTCTGTCCGGCGTCGAGGAGCGCGCGGGGTCCTCGGACTCAGCATCTTCACGGCCCTGACCGTCCTCACGGCCCGTCCGGCGCCAAGGAGCGCGCGCAGGGGCCGATACGGCCCCACCCGGGGATCGGGCACGGCCCGCGCCCGCCGTGCCGGATCCCCGTCATGGCCGGGATCCACCGTCCCAGGGATGATCGTTGACCGACGGGATGACTGTTGACCGGCGGGATGACTGTTGACCGGCGGGATGACTGTTGACCCACCCAGCGCCTTTACGTTGTAGATCATTAAAGTGCGCGGCTCCCCGGGCCGGTCCGCCGCGCGGTGGCGGAGATCGGACGTCGTTACGGAGCGGACATCCGGGTCCGCTTCCCGCCAGCCGTGCCCCGGAGCAGGTCGGCATCCTTTGGAGGCCCGCCCGTCTCTGGGGCCCGTCTCGATCTTCTGACCCGGAAGGCTGTCCCGTGTCCACCGGCACCACCACCCCTCCCCCCGTCACCCGCGCGCCCACCGTGCGCCGCGACTTCGGCCTGCTCTGGACGGGCCAGTCGCTGTCCCTCTTCGGTGACCAGTTCATGACGCTGGCGCTGCCGCTGCTCGCGGTCACCGTGCTGGAGGCCACCCCCGCCCAGGCCGCGCTGCTGCCCTTCGCGCTGTTCCTGCCCTTCCTGCCGCTCGGCCTGCCCGCCGGGGCGATCGTGGACCGGCTGCCGCGCCGCGTCACCATGCTGGTCTGCGACGGCGTGCAGGTAGCCGCCTTCGGCGGGATCTGGGCGCTGGCCGCCACCGACACGCTGACCTTCCCCCTGCTGTTCTGCCTGGTGCTGGTGAGCGGCTGCGCGGTGGTGTTCTTCCAGGTCGCCTACACCTCCTACCTGCCCGGCCTCTATCCCGATCCGCGTGATCTGCACCTGGGCAACACCCGTCTGGCCCTGTCGGAGTCGGCCTCCAAGGCCCTGGGCCCGATGGCCGCCGGGCCGTTGATCCACGCGCTGGGCCTGGTCGGCGCGCTCGCGGCCAACGTGCTCAGCTTCGCCGTCTCGGTCACCTCACTCGCGCTGATCCGGCACCGGGAGCCGCCGCGCGCGAGCACCGTACGGGAGCGCGGCTGGCTCCGCCGTGACATCGCCACCGGGCTCCGTTTCGCGCTCGGCCACCCGACGCTGCAGCCGCTCCTGATGTGCGGCACCACCTATGTCCTGTTCCTCAGCATGGTCGAGACCAGCCTGGTGCTGTACTGCCGCAACGTGCTCGGCCTGACCCCGCAGTGGATCGGCGTCGTGATCGGGGCCGCCGCCGCCGGCTACCCGATCGGCAACCTGCTGTCGGCCCGGCTGATCCGCCGGTTCGGCACCCCGCGCACCCTCCTCGGCGCCGCCGTGGTGTCGGTCCTGGGGATCGTCTCGATGCCGGTCCTCGGCTCCGTCGGCGGTACGGCCGGAGCGGCCGGGCTGGTCGCCGGCAGCATCGTGCACTGCGTGGGCGAGGGCGCCTTCAGCCCGACGTCGCTGACCCTCCGGCAGACCGAGACGCCCGCCGAGCTGCTCGGCCGGGTGGGCGCGGTCCACCGCTTCCTGATCTGGGGTGCGATCGCCCTCGGCAGCCTGCTCGCCGCCGGGGCCACCGCGCTCGGCGGGCTGTCGGTCGCCGTGTGGATCGGCGCCCTGGGCACCGTCCTGTGCGTCCCCGCCCTCCTGCGGCGGGGCCTGCGCGCCGCCGTACTGGAACGGACCGCGTGACGGCGCTCCGTCCGCCCCGGAGCGCGGCGACCGTCGCGACACGGCCGTGACACGGTGACGCCGGGTGCCCCTGGGCTCACCCCGGTCCGAGGGCCCTGCGGATGCGGAGGGCGTAGGAATCGGCCTCGGCGGGGCCGTCGTATTTGGTGCGGGGCCAGAAGAAGCCTCGCAGGCCGTCCTTGCGGTTGCGGGGGACGACGTGGACGTGGAGGTGGGGGACGCTCTGGCTGATCCGGTTGTTCATCGCGACGAACGTGCCGCCCGCCTCCAGTCCCTGCTCGACGGCGGCGGCGACGGACTGGACCCGCCCGAAGAACGGCCCGGTCAGCGGGGCCGGCAGGTCGGTGAGGGTCTCGACGTGGGTCCTGGGCGCCACGAGGACGTGGCCCTTGAAGACCGGTCGCGTGTCCAGGAAGGCCACGGCCACGTCGTCGGAGAGCACGACGTGGCCCGGCTGCTCCCCCGTCCCGATGGCGCAGAACAGGCATTCTCCGGCTGGCATCACATCAGGATAGGAGCCGGCGGGCGGCGCGGACGATCGCCTCGTCGACCATCCGGCCCTGGGCGTCGGTCACGACTCCGGTCTCCGCGGCTTCGAAGCGGGCGATCAGGTCGCGGGCCCGGACCAGCTCCTCCTCGGTGGGGGTGAAGACCTCGTTGACCACGGCGACCTGGGCGGGGTGGATGCAGGTGCGGCCGCGGAAGCCCAGGCGTTTCAGGGCGACGGTGGAGGCGCGCAGGGCGTCGAGGTCGCGGAAGTCGGTGCTGATCGGGGCGAGGGGCGGGGCGAGCCGGGCCGCCGCCGAGGCCAGCACGACCTGGGAGCGGGCCCAGAGCAGCTCACGCTCGTCGGGGCCCGTCTCGACGCCGAGGTCGGCGCGGAGGTCGGCCTCGCCGATCTGCAGCCGGGAGACGCGGGGCGCCCGAGCGATCTCCGGCGCCGCCAGGATCGCCCCGGCGCTCTCCAGCAGCGGGCAGACCTCGATCGAGCCCGCGGGCAGGCTCCCGGCGGCCTCGGCCGCGCTCAGCACGGCGTCCACGGCCGCCAGCTCGGCGGCCGACTCGGTCTTCGCCACGCAGACGCCGCGTACCCCCGGCAGGGCCACCGCCCGCAGGTCCTCGTGACCGGCCTCTCCCGGGTTCACCCGGACGTAGATCTCGGGGCCGCCGGGGCCCAGCCCGCGCAGCCAGCCGGCCACGGCGGTGCGGGCCGCGGCCTTGTGCGCGGGCAGGACGGCGTCCTCCAGGTCGACGATCAGGGAGTCGGAGCCCCGGCCGAGGGCCTTGGCGAGCTTGCCGGGCTGGTCACCCGGGACGTACAGCGCGGATCGGATCACCACCCGACCCTAGCGTCACCGCGCGTCGGCCCCCCGTGGCGGCACCGGACTCACCAGCCCACCTTGGCGTCGCCGGAGATGAGGGACCTGGCGATGACCATCCGCTGGACGTCGTTGGTGCCCTCGCCGATGGCCATCAGGGGCGCGTCGCGGTAGAGGCGTTCGATGACGAACTCCTGGGAGTAGCCGTAGCCTCCGTGGATCCGCATGGCCTCCATGGTCGCCCGGAGCGCGACCTCCGAGGCGAAGTATTTGGCCATCGCGGCCTCGGAGTTCACCGCGCCGCTCTCCGAGCGGGTGGCCGCCCAGTAGGTGAGCAGCCTGGCCGCCTGGATGTCGGTGGCCATGTCGGCGAGCTTGAGCTGGACGGCCTGGAAGTCGGCGATGGGCCGGCCGAAGGCGTGGCGCTCACGCGAGTAGTTCAGCGCGGCGTCGTAGGCGCACTGGGAGATGCCGACCGCGCGGGCGGCGATGTTGACCCGGCCGAGCTCGAGGGCCGACAGCGCCTGCTGCATGCCCCGCCCCTCGACCCCGCCGAGCAGCCGCGACACCGGGACCCGGACGTCCTCCAGCACGATCTCGCAGGTCTCGGTGCCCTTGTAGCCGAGCTTGGGCAGGTCCCGGCTGACGGTGTAGCCGGGGGTGCCGGCCTCGACCAGGATCATGGACATGCCGCGGTGCGCGGGCTCGGTGACGGAGGTCTTGACCAGGACGGGCATCGGGTCGGCGTGGCGCGCGTTGGTGATCCACGTCTTGGTGCCGTTGATCACGTAGTGGTCGCCGTCGCGGACCGCCCGGGTCTGGATGCCCTGCAGGTCGGTGCCCGCGGCGGGTTCGGTCAGCGCGATGCCGGTACGGCGGGCGCCGGTGGCCAGGTCCGGGAGGTAGGCGGCGCGCTGCTCCTCGGTGCCGTGCCGGGCGATCATCCAGCAGGCCAGCGAGTGCGAGCCGAGCACCCCGGCCACCCCCATCCACCCGCGCGCGATCTCCTCGAAGACCAGCGCGAACGACACCCGGTCCAGCGCCAGCCCGCCGTACTCCTCGGGGACCGTCATCCCGAAAAGGCCCATCTGCCGGAACCGTTCGACGATCTCGGTGGGGTAGCGGCCCGTCCGCTCCCACTCCGAGGCGACCGGCACGATCTCCTTGTCCACGAACTCCCTGAGCGTCTGGCGGAACAGCCGCTGCTCGTCGTTCAGCTCGAAATCCATGGCGGGGTCCTTTCGAACACGGGGAGGCCGGCGGCCGTGATCACGGGGCCGCGGGTGCGGACCCGAGGCTCCCCTGCGGCCCGGACGCGGGCCTCATGCGGACGCGGGCCTCATGCCGTCAGGGGCCCGTTCTTGGCCTGCGGGAAGTAGTTCTTGTCGTGCGGGGCGTCGCGGCGGTAGACCATCACCGCGCGGCGCCAGGACATGACCTCGTCTCCGTCCTGGTTGAGCCCGCGCGTGCGGCAGGTGACGATCCCGGCGTAGGGCCGCGACCCGGACTCCCGCTTGTCCACCACGATCGACTCGGCGTAGAGGGTGTCGCCCAGGAACACCGGGTGGGTCAGCTTGATCTCGTCCCAGCCGAGGTTCATCAGCGCGGTCTGGCTGACGTCGATCACCGAGATGCCCAGGACGATCGCCACGGTCAGTCCGGAGTTGACGATGACCTTGCCGACCGGGGCGCGTCCGGCGAAGTGGGCGTTGAAGTGGTTCTGGTTGGTGTTCATCGTCAGCAGGGTGAACCAGGTGTTGTCGGCCTCGCTGATCGTGCGGCCGAGCGGGTGCTGGTAGACGTCGCCGACGACGAAGTCCTCGTAGTACCGGCCGAGGCCGGGTTCGTGCACGGTCACGGATCTCTCCCGGAACGACGGAACCCTGACGCTAATAGTCTGACGTTTTGATGGTCAATGGCTTGCTTGGTGGTTTCCACGCGGACGTCACACCGGCGGCCCGGCGGGCCCCGGCGGTAGGGGCGGGCGCCGCCGGCGGGACGGGACCTGCTCCTGAGGCTCCACGCTGGGGTAGTAGGCGGTCCGGAGGTTGTCCAGATGTTCCTGGGTGGCCCGCCGCGCCCCCTCGGCGTCGCCCGCCTCGATGTGGCGCAGGATGCCGCGGTGCTCACGATCGATGCCGTCGAGAGCGGCCCGCGGGGCGCGGTCACGGACGAAGCGGCCCTCCAGGACCTCGAAGACGGGCCGGGCGACGACCTCCAGCAGGGGGTTGCCGGCCGCGCGGAGCAGGACGATGTGGAAGTCGCGGTTGGGCTCGAAGACCTCGCCGGGCCCCCGGCCGCTCGCCCCGGCGATGCAGCCGCGCAGCCGTTCCAGGTCCGGCCCGGTACGGCGCAGCGCGGCCAGGCCCGCGGCCGGCACCTCCAGCAGCTCGCGGATCTCCATCAGCTCGTCGACGCCCACCCGCATCAGGTCGAAGCTGGTCTCCAGATAGGCGCTGATGTGGTCGGGGTCGGGGAGGGCGACGTAGCTGCCCCCGGCCACCCCCCGGACGGTCCTGATCAGGTTCTGGCTGGCCAGCAGGCGCAGCGCCTCACGGACCGTGCTGCGGCTGACGCCGTACCGGACGCACAGGTCGGGCTCGACGGGCAGCCTGTCCCCGGGCTGGAGCTCCCCGGAGACGATCCGGTCGCGCAGGTCGGCCGCGATTGCCTGGTAGGCGGTCACATCCAGTGATCGTAGGCGACACCGGGCGGCCCTCCGGCGCGGCACCGCCCCGGACGGGCGGGCGGCCGAGACGGGCGAGACGGGCGGGCGGCGCCACCCGGACGTCAGGACGGGCGGCGCGGCGGGAAGGCCGCCGCCCGGCGCCGGACCGGCCGGACCGGCCGGACTAGCATTCACAGCGATCGACATCCCCAGACCACGAGGAGAAGCCCGGTGGACCCGGTCCCCTACGACGAGTGGCGCGCGGGCGCCGCCGACCCCGCGTTCAGCGAGTGGCTGCGCTCGCACAGCGAGCCGGAGTGGACCGCGGTGGTGACCCACCCGTTCGCCGCCTCGATCACCCGGGGCGACGTCTCCGACGACGACATGCGCCGCTACCTGGTCCAGGACTTCCAGTTCGTCGACTCCTTCACCGCGCTGCTCGGCGCGGCCGTGGCCAGCGCGGACAGCTTCGAGTCACGGGTGCCGTTCGGCCGCTTCCTGGGCGAGACCGCCACGGCCGAGGAGAAGACCTACTTCCACCGCGCGCTCGCGGCCCTCGGCGCCGCCCCGGAGGATCTGCTCTCCCCGCCGCTGGAGCCGGTGACGGCCGACTTCCGCGCCCTGATGGACGAGGCCAGGACCAGCCTGGACTATCCGCTCATCCTGGCGGTGCTGTGCGTGGCGGAGTGGAGCTATCTGGGCTGGGCGAGCCTCGCCGAGGAGCCGCTGCCGGAGGGGTTCGTCCACCGTGAGTGGATCGACCTGCACGAGGGGCCGGAGTTCCGGGCCTGGGTGGGCTTCCTCCGCGGCGAGCTCGACCGCCTCGGCCCCGGGCTCGCCGAGGACGGGCGGCTCCGCGTGCTCGACTTCTTCCGCCGTGCCGTACGGCTGGAGCTGCGCTTCTTCGACATGGCCGCGGGAGGCTGACCCCGCGGCCCCGCCGAAACGCGGGGGCCGACCCCGCGCGCCCGCCGGGGCGCGGGGGGCGCCGCCGGCCTGCCTCAGGAGTCCACCGTCGTGGTGACAGTCCTGGTGAAGCGGTAGTTGCAGAACTTCTCGCGGGACTTCTGCCGGTTGAGGTGCCGGGCGAACTCCTGCTCGTTCAGCCCGTCGAAGCTGTCGAAGCCGACTCTGGCCACGGCCGCGGCCGTTCCGCCGCGGGCCAGGCGGGCCGTGAGAACGATCCTGCCCCGGTCCGGGATCCGGCCGCCGGTGTCGCACCAGACGCCGTCGGAGTGCCTGCGGCAGGGGAAGGCGGCCAGCCGCCGGCCTGTCTCGTCGAACAGGACGGCCCTGGCCGGGCCCCGGGCGCCCCGGGGGAACCTGCCGCCGACCCAGTAGGAGCCCCAGTAGGGGGCGAAGGACGGCGTTCTTGTCATGGAGTAGTCGAGGACGTAGGTGACCTGCCCGCCCGGATGGGCGCGGGGCGTGCCCTTGGCCCGCACGTCGATGGCGATCAGGGCGTCCCGCCCGCACTTCTTGGCGGCGCCGAGGCAGGCGGCCTCGACGGGCGCGACCGGGGACAGGGCCGCCGCGATGAGGGCCAGGCCCACGGCGACGCCGAAAACACGGCAGGAACGGCGCATGAGACCTCCTGGGTGTCCTGCGGGGAACGTCACCCCACGGCGACGTCTCCGCTCCGGGATCAGGGGTCACGCGGTCCCGGCACCGGTTACGACGTCCGGGCCGTCAGAACGGTTCACCACCGCTCGGTCCGGACGCCTCCCGACCCCGCTCGGCCGGTACGGCGCCGCGGGCGATCGGCTCGCTCGGCCCGGCGGGTGTGCCCGGCCGGGAGGGAGATCCCGGGCGGGCGGAAAGGAGGGGGTCCGCCGCTCGCCCGGGAAACGGTCAGATTACCCCGGCGACCCTGGGCTTGGCTCGTCCACCCGCTCCCCTGTCGGGCAAATCGTCACAGCACCGGCCGCGGACCCGGCCGTCCCGCCCGCGGCGCCCGGACCCGGCCCGGCGGACCGCCCCGGCGGCCGGGGCCGCCCGCCCGTGTGCGGCCAGAGCGCCCGGCCGCGGGCCGCCCCGTAGCCGGGCCGGGCGACACCTGTCGTCGCCCGGCCCGTGCGGAACCCTCCTGGGGGTGGGCAGGACCGCTCACAAGAGGTCCGCCTACCTCTTCCTCCGGCGGCCGCGCCGCAGCACCCGGAAGGCGACCAGGGCGAGCGCGGCCACCGCGGCGACGGTCATGACGGGGCGCTTGCCCGCCTCGGTCGTCACCTTCCCCGCCGCGTCCTTGAGCTCGACCGGGGTCATCTCCTTGACCCGGCCCACCATCTCCGGAGCTGCTTCCTTGACCCGCCCGACCATCTCGGGTGCGGCCTCCTTGACCCGGCCCACCATCTCGGTGGCGGTGCCGGCGGTGGCGGCCCCCATCCGGCGCAGATCCTCACCCACATGGGTGGCGGTCTCCTGGACGCGGCCCTTCACATCAGTCTTGTGCACCAAAGCCTCCACGGTGTCGCCTAGTTCGCGGCGGTCCCTCTCGATGTCCCGCCGCACGGATTCCTTGCTCGGCTTACCGGCACCCGTCCTGTCGGCGCCGGCCCTGTCGTCGCGGGTCCCGCCGGCCACCGCCGTACCGGCGCCGGCCCTGCCCGCATCGGTCCTGTCGGGCCTGGCCGGGCCGGGCCCGGTCCTGTCCACCGGCCGGGGCGTCCCGTCCCGTTCGGACGGCGGGACGCCGAGATCCTCGGTGGGCCTCCCGTCGCGGCCGGGCGGCGGGACCTCCGACATCTCCGGCGCGTTCGGCGGGATGTTCAGCGATCCGCTCTCGTCGGGCGTCACGGGCTCGCCGACTCCTTTCCTGCGCGAGCCGGTGGTCCCCGCCTCCCCGGCATCGCGACCGGGCCTGCCCGGATCGGTCTCAGTCATCGGTGTGCCCTCTCCTTCACCGCGTCGAAGTCGTGCTTGAGGCTCTCGATGGTCCGTTCGGGGGCGGGCGGCCCGGCCTCGGTCACCTGACGCTTGCCCAGGAGTCCGAGGACGGCGGCCACGGCCAGCAGGACCACGCCGACGACCGCCGCGGCGACCCACGCGGGCATCGCCATGGCGAGCAGCAGGATCACCGCGGCCACCAGGGCGCCGCCTCCGTACAGGGCCACGACGCCGGCCCCGCCGAACAGTCCCGCGCCGATCCCCGCGTGCCTGCCCTTCTCGGCGAGCTCCAGCTTGGCGAGGCGGAGCTCGTCCCTGACGAGGCGTGAGACCTCCTCCGACAGCTGCCGGATCAGTTCGGCCGTGGACAGCGTTTCCTTCGGACTGCCGGTCATGACGTTCCTCCTCCCTGCAGACCTCTATAGGGGAAGGCGCTACCCTCTCCTGTCACGGCAAACCTCCGCCCGGCGGCGGTGATCACGGCCGGACCGGGCGCGCGGTCACCCGGTCGCGCTGTGCGGAACCGTGGCGGACCGGCGGGTCAGCCGGGCAGCGGCCGCAGCATCCGGTGGGGGCGGCGCAGGGCCACGCTGACCGGGTCCTCGCGGGCGAGCTCGGCGCCGGGGCCGGGCCGCACCTCGATCTCCTCCAGCGGGGCGCGTCCCCCGCACACCGGGCAGAGCCCGTCGCGGTCGATCCGCGTGCCGCAGGAGGTGTGGAAGAAGATCCGGCGGGGGCCCGCCGAGGACAGGTTCCGCTCCCCCCACTGGGCGAGCAGGTAGACGGGGCCCCACAGCTCGCGCCCCATCGCGGTGAGGACGTATTCGTCGCGCGGCGGCGCGTCCTGGTAGCGGCGCCGCTCCAGCACGCCCGCCTCCACCAGGGCCTGCAGCCGCTGGGAGAGCACGGCGCGCGGCATGTCGAGGTGGGCGAGGAAGTCGCCGTAGCGGCGCACGCCGTACAGCGCGTCGCGGACCACCAGCAGCGTCCACCGTTCCCCGATCAGCTCCAGAGCGCGGGCCAGCGAGCAGTCCTGACCTTCGTAGTTCTTGCCGAGCGCCATGCTCCCCATGCTAGTTCATTCACTGAACTCACGTGTGTTACGGTCGCTGTGAGTTCAGTGAATGAACCATGAAAGGCTCCCCATGACGCTCACCGCGATCCGCCGTCCCCCGGACCTCACCCTCGCGCTCACCTGTGCCGCGCCGCTGCTGGTGCTGATCAACTACACCGCCCCCATGGTCACGCTGCCCCAGGCGGCCCGGGCCCTCGGCTCGGGACCGGCAGGGCCGGCCTGGCTGCTGAACGCGATCGCCCTGGGCCTGGCGGCGCTGCTGCTGATCGCCGGAGACCTGGCCGACAACTACGGGCGGCGGCGGATCTACCTGGCCGGGATGTGGGCGCTGGCCGCCGCGAGCGTCATGGCGGCCCTGTCGGTGAACACGGCGATGTTCGTGACGGCCCGGCTGGCGCAGGGGGCCGCCAGCGCGGGGCTGCTCACCGCCAGCCTGGGCGCCCTCGGCCACGCCTTCCCCGCGGGCCACGGGCGGCTGCACGCCACGGGCCGCTACGGGGCCATGCTCGGCCTGGGCATCGCCGTCGGACCGCTGATCTCCGGCGGGCTGGCCGCCGCGGCGGGCTGGCGGGCGGTCTACTGGGTGGTCGCCGCGGCCGCGGTGCCGCTGGCGCTGCTGGGGGCCAGGCTGCTGCCCGAGTCACGCGCGGCCGAGCGCCGGCCGCTGGACCTGCCCGGCGTCCTGCTGCTGGCCTCCGGCCTGGCCGCGCTGGTCACCGCCGTCACCGAGGGCCGCGGCGGCTGGTCCCAGCCGGTCGTGGCCGTCGCGTCCGCCGCCGCGGCGCTGCTGCTGGGCTCCTTCGCCGTGGTCGAGCGGCGCCGCCCCGTCCCGCTGCTCGACCTGGGGCTGTTCCGGCGCCCCCTCTTCGCCGTCGCCACCGGCGCAGCGCTCGTGGTCGGGATGGTGGTGATCGGGCTGATGAGCTTCCTGCCGACCGTGCTGCAGCTCGCCCGGGGCCTGTCCCCGCTGGGCAGCGCCGCCCTGTTCGCCGTCTGGGCGGGGACGTCGTTCCTGACCGCGCTGCAGGCGCGCCGCCTGCCGCTGGCCGGGCGGGGCCGCCTCGCCCTCGGACTGCTGCTGTCGGCCGCGGGCACGCTCCCCTTCCTGGACGTGGCCGGTCACGCCCCCTGGGCCCGGATCGTGCTCGGCCTGGCCGTCGCCGGGATCGGCAGCGGCCTGATCAACGCCTCCCTCACCCACCTGGCGATCGAGAGCGTGCCGCCGCACCGGGCCGGAATGGGGTCGGGGGCGAACAACACCGCCCGCTACGTCGGCTCGTCGCTGGGCGTTGCCCTCATGGCCGCGGTCGTCGGCACCGCCGGCCTGTCGGCGGGGACCGACGGCGCCCTGGTGGTCTGCGCCGCGGTGGCGGCCGCGGCGGGCGGCGGGGTCCTGCTCCTCGCCCGCTCCGCGCCGGCGCCGGCCGGGCGGGGCGCGTGAGCGCCCGGCCGCCGCGGCGCGGAATCAGCCGTCCCGCCGGAAGATGATCACCAGCACCCGCAGGGCGAGGATCGCGCTGATCACCAGCAGGTTGTAGCCGATGAGCTGGTACAGGCCCACGTCGGCGGTGACCACGGGGCCGTTGTCGGTGCCGAGCAGCAGCACGGCCATGATGCCCGTGGTGGCCGCCAGCACGGTGAGCAGCACCTGGTGGAGCAGGCCGGTGACGTGCCGCCGGTCGCGCTCGTCGGCGAACAGGCGCACGTTCAGGCTGAAGCGGCCGTGCTCGGCGGCCCCGGCGATCCGCTCGATCCGGCGGGGCAGGCGGCGCAGCATGGGCAGCAGGCTGAGCGCCTCCTGCTCGACCGCCTGCCGTACCCGCTCGGGGCCGCTCTGCTCGCCGAGATGGCGGACCGAGAAGGCCCGCGCCTCGGCCACGATGTCGAAGCCGGGAGCCAGCCGGGCGAGCGTGCCCTCGATCGTCGCCAGCGCCCGGAACACCGCGGCCACCTCGGGCGGGACGGACAGGCCGTGCGCGGAGACGATCCGGAACAGCCTGCCGAACATCTGCATGTCCGGGGTGACGCCGGTGACCAGGTGCCGGGCCATGAACCGGCCGAGCTCGCGCTCCAGCTCGCGCTCGTCGATCTCGTCGGGCCGCGGCACGACCTCCAGCAGCGCGTCGCTCACCCCGAGCGGGTCCCCGCGGTCCATCGCGCCCAGCAGGCGCTGCAGGGCGCCGCGCAGCGAGCCGTCGAGCCGTCCCACCGAGCCGAAGTCGAGCAGGGCCAGCCGTCCGTCGGCCAGCAGCATGATGTTGCCCGGGTGCGGGTCGGCGTGGAACACACCGTGCAGCATGATCTGGCGGAGCAGCGTGTCGAGCAGGGTCCTGGCCAGCTCCTGCCGGTCCAGCCCGTCGGGTACGGCGGAGCCGAACGCGGTGCCCTCCAGCCGCTCCATGACGAGCACCCGCCGCCCGGACAGCTCCGGGTACGGCACCGGCACGCGGACCGGCTCCCCGGCCGTGGCGGCGGCCACGGCGGCCATGTTGGCGGTCTCGATGCGGAAGTCGAGCTCCTCACGCAGCGCCTCGGCGAATCCCCTGGACAGGTCGGCGACCCCGAACGCCCGGCCCCACCGGGTCCGCCGCTCCAGCGTCCGGGCCAGGCGCGCGACGATGTCGAGGTCCTGCTCGACCACGGCGGCGATCCCCGGGCGCTGGACCTTGACCACCACCTCCTCGCCCGTCTTCAGCCGGGCGCGGTAGACCTGGGCGATCGAGGCCGCGGCGAGCGGCTCCCGTTCGAATTCGGCGAACGTCTCGGCCACCGACCGGCCGAGCTCGGCCGCCAGCACCGGCTCGATCTCCGGCCAGGGCGCGGAGGCCACCTTGTCCTGCAGCAGCCGCAGCTCCTCGACGAACTCCACCGGCAGCAGGTCGCCCCGGGTGGAGAGGATCTGGCCGAGCTTGACGAAGGTGACCCCGCCCTCGTCGAGGGCCTCACGCAGCGACGTGGCCAGCCGGGCCCGGCTGGAGGGGGCGCCGAGGTCGGGGTCGCGGCCGCGCAGGTAGGGGCCGAGGCCGTGCCGTACGAGGATCCGGGTGATCTGGAGGTAGCGGCGCGAGCGGGCCACCCGACCGCGCAGCCCCCTGATCAGCTCCAGCGGCCCGGGCAGCGATCCCGGCGGCACCAGGGCCTCGGCGATCACCAGGAAGACCATCCCGCCGAGCAACGTGCAGACCACGGCGAGGATGAGGAACCACAGCGGCGTGACGCCCCCGTCGTCCGGGTCCACCAGGCCGACGAACGCCTGAGTGACCGGCCCGCCGATCACGAACACGAACACCCCGGCCAGCAGCGTGCGGACGACCCCGAACCGCAGGTCGAGCAGCCTCCGGGCGATCAGCGTGAACCCGGCCAGCACCACCAGAACAGTGATCACGATGATCCCGGTCGCCAGGAAATCCACGCTTGCTCCGTCCGTTCCGCCGACGAATATGACGGCGGACAGACTAGATCATGTGGGTGAGAGCGTGTGGAGGTGGACCTCGACGGTCTTCTCTCCTCCGTGCCAGGACGGCTCGGCGAGCAGCCTGGCCAGCGCGAACCCGTTCTTCTGCGCGACCCTGCAGGAAGGGGTGTTGTCGGCCGCGTGCCGCAGCTCCAGCCGCGACAGCTCCAGGAAGGCGAAGGCCCACCGCGCGACCGCGCCCACCGCGTGGCCGGCCACGCCCCTGCCGCGGGACGCCGGCAGGACCCAGTAGCCGACCTCGCCGACCCCGTCACCGATGATCTTGACCCTGGTGTGGCCCAGCACCTCCCCGGTCGTCGCGTCGGCGATCGCGAACGAGCCCGACGAGCCGTCGGCCCAGCCCGCGATCCGGTCGGCGATCCACGCCCGCCCGTCGGGCTCGGCCGGGGCGGCGGTCGCCCACCGGCGGATCTCCGGATCGCGCAGCGCCCCGGTCACCACCTCGACGTCGGCCGGGCGCCACGGCCGGAGGTGGAGCGTCCCTGCGGTGATCTCCATGGGTTCCACGTCAGCCGAGCGTACTCCCCGCCGAGCGGTTCAGCATTTGACCGCCATATCGGATATTCCACCCATTTCTCCGCAGCCGAGCGCCCATGATCATAGATACTCGGGCACGTCAGAGTGGCGGAAAAGTAAAGATACGCGGGAGCATGAGACCCTTGCCCTACTTCGATGCACGGTGAGGTGGGAAGGACGGCGCGCTAGAGATGGCACAGATCGTCGGCGGCGGACAGCCGGTGAACGACGCCGAGCGGCGGGTCATCGCCCACCTGCGGGACAACGCGCCCGACGACTGGCTGCTGCTGCACAACATCGAGGTGCCGCGCGGCGACGACACCTTCGAGGTCGACGCGATCGTCCTGACCGGCCACTCGCTCTGCGTCATCGACGTCAAGGGCACGCGCGGCCGGATCGAGATCGCCGGGACGCGCTGGTTCCCCGCCCGGCGGGACGCGTTCGGCTCCCCGGTGACCAAGCTCCGCGGCAACGGGCGCGCGCTCAAGGGGCTGCTCACCCAGGAGCGCCGCGAGCTGGACCGGGTCTACGTCGACAGCGTCGTCGTGCTGACCGGGCCCGACACCGAGCTGGTCGACCCGGCCGGCCGTGACTCGCGGCACGTCACCGACCTGCCCGGCCTGATCGGCACGCTGAGCGACGTCTCCCGCGTCAGGCGCGGCTACACCCCGGACGTGACGCCGTACCGCACCCCCATCATCGAGGCCCTCAACGGCACCGTGCGGCGGTCCACCGCGCCGCCGCGCTTCGGCAACTGGGAGGTGGAGGAGCAGCTCGGCGGGGACACCCGGGTCACCGAGTACCGCGCGTTCAACGCCACGGTCCCGGGGAGCGAGACGGTCCTGCTGCGGGTCTACCGGGCCGACCCGCTGGCCCAGGAGGAGCCGCGCGCGGCCGAGCGGCGGCTGATCGCCAACGCCTACCAGTCCCTCACCCGGATCCCGCCGCACCCGTGCGTGGTGCGCTCCCGCGACTTCTTCGCCATCGACGACGAGAGCCGGTTCGTGCTGGTCCTCGACGACGTGCACGGCCAGGCGCTGCACCTGCACCTGACCGCCTCCCGGCCGGAGCTGTCCACCGGCGCCATGCTCGACGTGGTCGACGACATGCTGCTGGGCCTGGCCCACGTCCACGCCAACAACGTCATCCACCGGGCGCTCAACCCGGCCTGCGTCCTGGTGACCGAGGACGGCCGGGCGATGCTGACCGGGTTCGACTACGCCAAGCCGGGCCCCCGGGCGCACACCGTCGCCAACGAACTCCCCAACGTCCTCGACACCCACTACGTGGCCCCCGAGTGCCAGGGCAGGCCCGAACGGATGACGGCCGCCTCCGACGTGTACGCGGCCGGGGTGATCGCCTTCCGGCTGCTGGCCGGCGAGCTGCCCCCGGCGAGCCCGGACGCCGAGACCGCCGTGAGCGGCGTCCCGGCCGAGGTCATGGAGCTGCTGCGGCGCATGCGCGACCACTCGCCCGCCAAGCGGCCGGACGCGGTGGAGGCCCTGGGCGCTCTGCGGCGGGCGCGGGAGGGGACCGTGGCCGAGCGGGAGCCGCTGCTGCTCGAACGGCTCCGGAGCAGGTTCAAGCGCATGTCCGGGCGGTAGCGGCGGGCCCCGGGGTGGCGACCACCCCGGGGCCCGCCCCGCGTGCCGTTCTCCCGGCGCCGGGAGGCTCCTAGCGCCTGGGTCCGCCGGTGCGGAAACGATTCATCAGCTCGCGGAGCCTGCGCTGGTTGCGCGGGTCGCGGGCCATCGTCTTGGCCTTCTCGACGTTTCTCCGCCCCTGCGGGCTGCTCAGATAACTCCGGATTCGGTCGACCAGAGATGCCATGTCATCCTCCAACCCTCTGATGACCGCCTACCCCCCAGACACGGCCCCAATCAGCGGCCCGGCCCGGGAGCCCGGTCAGGGCCGGGCCGGGGCCGCCCGGTCAGGAGTCGACGAAGCCGTCGGGGACCATCACGCGCAGGCCGTTGGGGACGGTCCGGATCGTGATGGGGGTCATCAGGCGGACCTCGCCGTCGACGTCGGCGGCCATCGGGGGGTCGGTCTCCAGGAGCATCTCCCGGCCGACCACGAAGGGCCCGCCCGCCAGGCTGCTCCAGCGGCCCGTGGTGGCCCGGATGAGGGTCTCCACCAGCAGCCGCAGGCGCTTGCCCGAGCCGAGCTGGTAGGCGACCAGGCGGCCGTTGTCGATGCTGATGTCCTTGGCCACCTGCCAGCCGCCGTGGAAGCGGCCGTTGGCGATGTTGAGCTGGTGGGTGAGCAGCTCGTGGCGGTGGCCGTCCACCGTGATGAAGGCGCGGAAGGGCTGGTGGTGGGGGAGGATCGTCAGCGCGGTGAGCGGGTAGGCCGCACGGCCGAGGATGCGTTTGAGCCAGGGCTTGACCGTGCCCGCCACCTCGACCGAGACGCCGAAGCTGGCCAGGTTGGCGAACTCCCGGTCACCGGCGATCCCCAGGTCGATGTCGGCGACCTTGCCGGTGTGGAACACCCGGATCGCGCCGGGCAGGTCGAGCGGGAGACCGAGGCTGCGGGCGAAGTTGTTGGTGGTGCCCAGGGGCAGCACGCCGAGGGCGACGTCACGGTGGGCCACGTGCTTGACGGCGGCGCTGAGCGTGCCGTCGCCGCCGCCCACGACGAGCAGGTCGGGCCCGGCGTCCAGGGCCGCCTCCAGCGTGGCGCGCAGGCGCCTGGGGTCGTCCAGGGAGTAGAGGCGGAGCGGCTCGAAGCCCTCGGCCCGGAGCGTGCGGACCACCTCCGGATAGAGACGGCGGCCCCGGCGCGAACGCGTGTTGACCACCACGCAGATCCGGCGCCCGGTCCGGACGGCCTCGGTGTGCTCGGCCTTGCTGCGAAGCTCTCCCACGCTGCCCCTCTTCGGTCGGATGTTCCCCTGCAAATCGTAGGGCCCCGCCGTCGGTGACGGCGGGGCCCCACGGCCGGCGGGCCGGGGTTACTTCTTGGGCGGCGTCACGTGGACGATCGCGCCGAGGTTACCCGGCAGCGGGGTGAGCAGCTTGAGCTTCACGCCCAGGGCCTTGCCCTCGTCGCCGGGGTTACCGGTGCCCAGGACGTGGCCGTTGCCGAGGTCGGTGCCGTACAGCTCGGTGGCCGGGGTGCCGTCGACGTTGACGACCCGCGTGCTGTAGGGCTGGTCGCCCTTGGACGGGACGACCACCGAGGCGTCGAAGTCGCGGTAGCCGAGTGCCCCGTCACGGACCTCCATGCCCGGGTACCAGGTCTTGGCGTCGGTGAACTCCGAGACCCCGCCCTGCGAGCCGACCTTGGTGCAGTACTCGCTGAACGGCTCGTCCGCGGCCTCCACGCACTCGGTGAAGGGGTAGGTCTTGCCGAAGGAGAAGGCCGCGTTGCCGGTCTGGACGCGCCCCTGCAGGTTGTCCCTGAGCTCGCCGTCCTTCTCCGCCGCCACACCGGTACGGCGGAGCGGCTCGTAGTGCGAGTCGACGACGATCAGGCTGCCCTTGGAGCCGATGCTCGGCGCCAGCTGGAGGTTGTTGATCAGGGAGTTGTTGGTGAAGGTCGAGTCGCGGTACCAGACCAGCAGGCCCGGGGCGTTGTACTTGAACTTCTCGACCTTCCACGCGCCGTCGCGGGAGTAGTTGGTGTCGTAGGCGTACTGCAGGCCCTTGTCGAAGCCGTCGAAGTTACGCCACTCGGCGAGGTAGAAGCGCGAGACCTCGCGCTCGCCGTTGTTGACGACCCAGCCCTGGCCGTGGGTGTTGGTGAAGGTGCCGCCGCTGGGCGTCCAGCCGTTCAGACCGCCCTCGACGTCGTCGCTCCAGACGGTCTCGGCGCCGTTGGTGAGGGCGAAGTCGTCGGCGTGCCAGCCGCGGGGGGTGAAGGCCGCGTCGGTGTCGTAGGCCAGGCGGAGCTTGACGGTCTTGCCGGCGAACGGGGTCAGGTCGACGTAGTCGTGCCGCCAGCCGTCGGTGTTGCCGGTGAGGCCGTACTTCTTGTTGCCGAACTTGACGAGGTTCTTGTTCGGGTCGCCGTAGCCGTCGTCGGTCGAGACCAGGGCGCCGCCCTCGGTGTAGACCTTCTGCTGGGCGTAGGTCGCGCCGCCGTCGACGGAGACCTCGACGAAGCCGAAGTCCCAGTCCTGCTCGATCTCGTAGTTGTTCCAGAGCCAGAACTTCACGTCGGTCCCGGCGGGCACCTGGACCTCGCGGGTGATCTTGGAGTCGGCCCACTCCTGGTCCAGGTTGGACCAGAGCATCTTGGTGCCGCTGTGCGGCTCGACCATCTTCAGGGGCGCGCTGGCCAGGTTGACCCGGACACCGTCCTCGGTGAGCTTGGGCGTGCGCGAGGTCTGGCCCACCGTCACCGCGCGGGCGCGGTCACCGGGGTTGAAGACCTTGGGGCTGGCCCAGCCGAGGATCCACTTGTCCCACAGACCCATGTGGGTCGGCATCGACTGGAAGATCGGGCCGCTGTGCGAGCCGCTGGACATCAGGTCCCAGAAGTCGACGGCCGAGGAGGCCTGGCCGCTGGTGTCGTAGAGGTCCGGCAGGCCGAGGTCGTGACCGTACTCGTGGGCGAAGACGCCGACGCCGGAGTCCTCCGGCTGCACGATGTAGTTGGAGATCTTCACGTTCTTGCCGGGGACCTGGTAGCCGCCCGCCACCGCGCTGGAGTGCGCCCAGATCGCGTAGGTGCCCTCGGCGCCGCCGTCGGAGGACTTGTCCTTGCCGGCGTGGACCAGGACCAGGTGGTCGACCACCCCGTCGGGCTCGGCGAAGTTGCCGTCACCGTCGGAGTCGGCGACGTCCTCGACGTCGTAGTCGGCCCACGGGAAGTTCGGGTCGGCGGCGGCCAGGGTGTTCACCGCGTCGATGGCGAGCTGGCCGGGGCCGAGCGGGTTGCTCGGGTGGCCGCTCATGTCCTGGACCTCCTGGCCGCAGGCGCGCGCGCCGTAGTACGCCTCGGAGTGCGGGACCTTGATCCACGGGCTGGCCTGACCGGTGACGGTGTAGGCGCCCTTGGACATCTCCTCGTACATGTTCTTCATCGTGTACTTGGAGATGTCGATGCCCTTGCGGCCGTCCCGGGGGTCGGTCAGGTCGGGGCGGACGCGCTGGGTGATGCCGTCCTTGCTGTAAAGCATCTTGTTGAAGTGCTCGGGGCTGAAGTCCGGCACCCAGAAGCTGTTGTTGTCCTTGTGCGACAGCGACGCCGGGTCAGGGATCTTGTTGTGCAGCGGGCCGTTGAGCAGGGTGCCCGGCGGCTCGGTGACGCACTCGGCGGGGTCCTCGCTGTCGACGTTCGCCGGACGGCTGAAGCCGGAGAAGTCGTCGTTGGCCTTGTCGTTGAACTCCACCAGCAAGGTGAGGAGCTTGGCCGTCTTCGCGGTCTTCGCCTTCTTGAACAGGAAGTCCGCGGGGTTGAGCCCGGTCCGGATCGCCTCGGCCTCGCGGGCGGCCAGCACCCGGGCGGCGGCGGGGTTGCCGCTGGAGAACTTCTGCTGGATCTTCTCCGAGGGGCTGACCTTGCGCGCCCTGGAGTCGGGCGCGGCCGGCTCGTCCGCCTCCGGCTCATCCCTGGGCGGCGCGTAGTTGATGTAGTAGTCGGCCGCGGTCGGCTGGTACCGCGCGACCGAGGTGTCGGCCTCCGCCGACGTTCCCCCCACCGCCAGTCCCGCGGCGGCCAGGCCGGCCACGGGCACTATCGCGAGAAGGCGCCTGCGAGCGCCTCTGCCTCTGCTGGACAACGCATACCCTCCCTGCCCGGGTTCGCCGGGCGCGGACGTCCCCGGCGCGCCTTATGCACGCACCGAGCGGGAGGTTAGACGAGAAGGTAAAGCAGCAGTAAAAACGCCAAATGATGTTGTCAAAATGCAATAAATCGTCGTTTGTCAGAAAGCGATGACGATTTCCACTTCAATTCGGCCATGCCTCACTGAACGGCAGGTCAGCGAGTCAGGCCGGGGCGCGGGGCGGGCGTGGACACCGCCCCGGGCGCGGGACCGGTCCAACGGCGGCGCCGGGCGCCGGAGCGTGCCCGGTCTCCGCGCGGGCCCGCCGTACGGCCCGCGGACCGGACGGCGGACGGACCGGACGGCGGAGGCCCCGGGACGCCTGGAAGGGCCCCTCAGATCTCTTCGCTCGGGGCGGTCGGGTCGAGCTGGCGGGGCTGGGCCTGGACCCGGGGATAGTGCAGGTCGAATGCCGGGCGCTCGGAGCGGATGCGCGGCAGCGAGGTGAAGTTGTGCCGCGGCGGCGGGCAGGAGGTCGCCCACTCCAGGGAGTTGCCGAAGCCCCACGGGTCGTCCACGGTGACCTTCGGCGCGCTCTTGTGGGTCTTCCACACGTTGTAGAGGAACGGCAGCGTGGAGGCGCCGAGGATGAGGGCGCCGACCGAGGAGACCAGGTTCAGGCCGGTGAAGCCGTCGGCCGCGCTGTAGTCGGCGTAGCGGCGGGGCATGCCCTCGGCGCCCAGCCAGTGCTGGACCAGGAAGGTGGTGTGGAAGCCGATGAACAGCAGCCAGAAGTGCCACTTGCCCAGAGTGTCGTTGAGCATCTTGCCGGTCATCTTCGGCCACCAGAAGTAGAAGCCGGCGAACATCGCGAACACCACGGTGCCGAAGACGACGTAGTGGAAGTGGGCCACGACGAAATAGCTGTCGGTCACGTGGAAGTCCAGCGGCGGCGAGGCGAGGATGACACCGGTCAGGCCGCCGAACAGGAAGGTGACCAGGAAGCCGACGGCGAACAGCATCGGCGACTCGAAGGACAGGTGTCCCCGCCACATCGTGCCGATCCAGTTGAAGAACTTCACCCCGGTCGGGATCGCGATGAGGAAGGTCATGAACGAGAAGAACGGCAGCAGCACCCGGCCCGTCCCGAACATGTGGTGGGCCCACACAGTGATCGACAGTCCGGCGATGGCGATGGTCGCGCCGACCAGGCCGATGTAGCCGAACAGCGGCTTGCGGCTGAAGACCGGGATCACCTCGGTGACGATGCCGAAGAACGGCAGCGCGATGATGTAGACCTCGGGGTGGCCGAAGAACCAGAACAGGTGCTGCCAGAGCAGCGGGCCGCCGGTGGCCGAGTCGTAGACGTGCGCGCCGAGCTTGCGGTCGGCCTCCAGGACGAGCAGCGCGGCCGCCAGCACCGGGAAGGCGATCAGCACGAGCACACCGGTCAGCAGCACGTTCCAGGTGAACATCGGCATCCGGAACATGGTCATGCCGGGCGCGCGCATGCAGATGATCGTGGTGATGAAGTTGACCGAGCCGAGGATCGTGCCGAGGCCGGACATCACCAGGCCGACGATCCACAGGTCGCCGCCGGTCTGCGGGGAGAACGTGGCGACCGACAGCGGGGTGTATCCCGTCCAGCCGAAGTCGGCGGCGCCCCCGCTGGTGGCGAAACCGCTCATCGCGATGAGCCCGCCGAACAGGAAGAGCCAGTAGCTGACCATGTTCATCCTGGGGAAGGCCACGTCGGGCGCCCCGATCTGCAACGGCATGACCACGTTGGCGAACCCGGCGAACAGCGGTGTGGCGAAGAACAGCAGCATCACGGTGCCGTGCATGGTGAACAGCTGGTTGTACTGCTGCTCGTTGACCATCTGGAGCCCGGGATGGGCGAGTTCGGCCCGGATGACCAGGGCCATGACCCCGGCGATCAGGAAGAAGACGAACGAAGTGATCAGGTAGAGATATCCGATGATCTTGTGGTCGGTCGTGGAGAGCCACGACACGAGCAACGATCCCTTGGTCCTAGGCGCAAGCGTGGGCCGCTGTTGCACAGTGGTCACAGCCGGCTCCCTCCCGTCGGCGGCAGCAGGGTGCGGCGGGGCTCCTCCTGTCCGTCCACCCATCTCCCCCTTGCCCGGCTTCCGCGAAACAGACACCCCACGCAGAAAGCAACAGGCACCTACAGAGATGCCCTTTCCAAGAAATTTCCCTTTTATCGCCCAAATGGGTGTTCGGTGCCCACGCCTCGGCGCGTCGGGGACCCCGCGCCCCGGGTCGGGGACATCGCACCCTCGGCCGGGACGGGGCCGCTGCTCCCGGCCGCGCGGCGGGCGTCCTGTGGCGGCCACGCGGACCCTAGGCCGTAAAGTCCCCTTGTGACCGCTATTGCCGAACTTGTCGCTGCGCTGGCACCGGAGAAGGTGCTGACGGATCCCGATGTGACCGATTCCTACGCGCGGGACCGGACCTTCCTCGAACCGGGCAGGCCGCTGGCCGTCGTGCTGGCCGAGAGCCGCGACGACGTCGTCGCCACCCTCAGGTGGGCCGGCGAGCACCGGGTGCCGGTGGTGCCCCGGGGGGCCGGGACCGGGCTGGCGGGCGGGGCGACGGCGGTCGAGGGCGGCGTCGTGCTGGCGCTGCACAAGATGACGGCGATCAGGGAGCTCTCCCCCGCCGACGAGATCGCCGTGGTGGAGCCGGGCGTCATCACCGCGGACCTGGACCGGGCTGCCCGCGCGCACGGGCTGATGTACGCCCCCGACCCCTCCTCCTACGAGATCTCCACGATCGGCGGCAACCTGGCCACCAACGCCGGCGGCCTGCGGTGCGTCAAGTACGGCGTGACCCGCGACTCGGCGCTGGGCCTGGAGGTCGTGCTGGCCGACGGGCGGGTCCTCAACACCGGCAGGCGCACAGTGAAGGGCGTGACGGGCTACGACCTGACCGGGCTGTTCGTCGGCTCCGAGGGGACGCTCGGCGTGATCACCGCGGCCACCGTACGGCTGCGCCGGGCCCCGGCGGTCTACCCCGCGACGATCGCGGCCGAGTTCACCTCCCTCAGGGACGCCGCCGCCGCGGTCGCGGCGATCATCGCGGCCGGCTGCCAGCCGTCGCTGCTGGAGATGCTCGACCGGACCACGCTCAAGGCCATCGACGACTGGAAGAACATCGGGCTGGAGGAGTCGACCCGGGCGATGCTGATCGCGCAGTCGGACGCGGCCGACGGCCCGGCGGTCGCCGAGCGCATGGCCGAGCTGTGCACCGCCAACGGCTCCCCCTTCGTCGCGGTGTCGTCGTCGCCGCAGGAGGCCGAGGAGCTGATCGGGGTACGGCGGATGGCCTACCAGGCCAAGGAACGGCTCGGCAAGTGCCTGGTGGAGGACGTCTGCGTGCCGCGCTCGGCGCTGCCCCAGATGATCGAAAAGATCGAGGCCATCGCGCTGGAACACGACGTGCTGATCGCCACGGTGGCCCACGCGGGCGACGGCAACCTGCACCCCGTCTTCGTCTTCGACCACGGGCTGGCGGAACCGCCGCCCAACGTGTGGGCGGCCGCCGACGAGATCTTCCGGGAGACCCTGGAGATCGGGGGCACCCTCACCGGCGAGCACGGCGTCGGGCTGCTGAAGCGGCGCTGGCTCTCCCTGGAGACCGGGCCGGTCACCGAGGAGCTCCACCACGGGATCAAGCAGCTCTTCGACCCGCTCGGCATTCTCAATCCCGGCAAGGCCATCTGAACCGTTATCCCCTGGCCAGCAGCCCCAACGAGGGGACGAATCTCAACAGATCGCCCGTATCCCTGCCCACACTGGTAGCGTTCTACACCACCTAACACAATTTTGCATGCTTTGTCGGGGGGTCATTGTGGTGCAGCCGCTCTCGGCGGAGGATCCTCAACGGCTGGGCCCCTTCGAGCTGACCGGTCGGCTCGGGGAGGGCGGCCAGGGGGTCGTCTACCTGGGGAAGGGGCCGACGGGGGAACAGGTCGCGGTCAAACTTCTCCACCACGGGCTGGCGGCCGATCCCGAGGCCCGGACACGGTTCCTGAGGGAGGTCTCGGTCGCCCAGCGGGTGGCGCGGTTCTGCACCGCCCCGGTGCTCCACGCCGACCTCGCGGGCAGCCAGCCCTACATCGTGAGCGAGTACGTGCCGGGGCCGTCCCTGCGCCAGCTCGTCGACAAGGAGGGCCCGCGGCGCGGCGCCTCGCTGGAGCGGCTCGCGATCAGCACGGCGACCGCGCTGTCGGCGATCCACCGCGCGGGGATCCTGCACCGCGACTTCAAGCCCGCCAACGTGCTGATGGGCCCCGAAGGCCCGGTGGTGATCGACTTCGGCATCGCCAGGGCCCTGGACTCCCCCGGAGTGACCGCGACCGGGACGGCGATGGGGACGCCGTCCTATCTCGCGCCCGAGCAGCTCAGCGAGGGCGAGATCACGCCCGCCGCGGACGTCTTCGCCTGGGGCGTCACGATGGTCTTCGCCGCGACGGGGAGGCCGGCCTTCGGCGCCGACTCCATCGCCGTGGTGATGAACCGGATCCTGACCTCCGAGCCCGAGCTCGGCGGGCTGGAGGGACAGCTGCGCGACCTCGTGGCCGCGTGCCTGTCCAAGGACCCGTCGCTGCGTCCCACCGCCGAGGAGCTCGTCAGCCACCTGATGGGCGCGACGCTCGCCTCCCCGACCTCCCCCCGGCGGCAGGCCCCCGCGCCCGCCGCCCCGTCGCCCGCGCCCATCGGCCCGCCGCAGCACTCCGGCCCGCCGCACATGCCCCCCGGTGCGCCGGCGCCCACCGGCCCGCCCCCTGGCCCGCCGCACGCGTCCGCGGCCACCGTCCCGCCGCAGGCCGCCCGCCCCGGCGCCGCGCCGCGCGGCGGCCGGAAGGGGCGGTGGCCGGTCGGGCTCATGATCGCGGGAGTGGCCGCGCTGAGCGTGGCGACCGGGACCGTGGTGGCGCTGCAGGGCGACGAGAAGGCCGCGGCGGCGCGGCCCGTGACGTCGGCCTCCCCCTCCCAGGAGGCGGAGGAGTCGGATCCGGCGCTCACCCCGGACGAGCCGCCCGCGGTGTGGGAGTCCCCCAGACCCAAGAAGAGCCGTACCCCCGTGCCCTCGCCCCCCGTCCAGGTCACGGGCGAACCGGTCGCCCAGCCGACCCACCGGCCGGCCGGGCAGCCGACCAAGAGGGCGGGCGGGGACTCCGGGGACGGGAAGCCGGAGCCGAAGAAAACCGCGTCGGAGCCGCCGTCGGTGATCGAGCCGACGGACGCGGGCCAGGCGAGCCCGCCCCCGTCGGCCAGACCCACGGCCGAACCGTCCACGGCCAAGCCCACGCCGAAGCCCTCGCCGCCCAAGCAGACGATCTCGCCGCCCAAGCCGAACCCCTACACCCCGACCGGGGTCTGCGGCGCGGGCTACAAGGTGGTCGGCTCCCGGGCCCTGGGTGGCGCCGCGACCATCTATCTGCTCTACAACGCCGGCGCGGGCAAGAACTGCGTCGTCACCATGGCCAAGTACGTGGCCCCCGCGAAGATCAAGATGAACGCGACGCTCCAGGTGCAGGGCGGCTCGTCGGGGAGCAACCCGGGCTCCTTCACCGCCTACGCGGGCCCGGTACGGCTCGCCGCCGTCAAGAAGTGCGTCATCTGGGGCGGCTCGCACGGCTCGCTGTCGTGGAAGAGCGGCTGGAGCCACTGCGGCTGAGCCGGGCGGGCGGACAGACCGGCGGCGACGAGTGACAGGCAGCGAGTGAGCGGGACGGACCCGGACGGCGTGACGCCGCCCGGGTCCGTTCTCGTTCTCCGGTCTTCTCCTCCGGCCCCGCCGGTCTTCTCCGTCGGCTTTCGGGCCTCCGCCGGTCTTCTCCTCCGGCCCCGCCGGCCCGGCCCGCGTGCCGGGGCTCCGGCGACGGCCTGGCGGGAACGTCTGGCGGGAACGCGGGGTGTGGGTTACCTTAGCTGACGTGATCGTCAAGTCCGAGGTGCTGACCAGCCGGGGCAGGCGGACGCGGGCGGCCCTCATCCAGGCCGGGCGGGAGGCGTTCGAGGAGCAGGGGTTCGAGGCCGTGCGCGTCGATGACGTCTGTGCCCGCGCCGGGGTCTCGCACGGCACCTTCTACACCTACTTCGGCTCGCGGGAGGAGCTGTTCCGCGAGGTGGCGGGCACGGTGGTGGGCGAGATGTTCGCCGCCAGCGTGGTCGGCCCCGCCGTGCCCGGCGACCCCTACGCCCGCATCGAGGCGGCCAACCTGCTCTACCTGCGCGCCTGGGCCTCCAACTCCCGGCTGATGCGGATGCTGGAACAGGCCGCGGCCACCGACGAGAGCTTCCGCGGGCTCCTGCTCGAACTGCGCGAGGTCTTCGTGCGGCGGGGCGCCGAGGGGCTGCGCCGCCTGCAGGAGCAGGGTCTGGCCGACCCGGGGCTGGACCCCCGGCTGACCGCCGTGATGCTGGGCGGGATGGTGGAGCGCTTCGCCCATGTCTGGCTCGATCTCGGCGAACAGGCCGACGAGCAGACCGCCGTCGCCATGCTCTCCACGCTCTGGGCGCGGGCCATCGGCCTGACACCGGCGTCAACCGCGCCCGTCCCGACCGCGTCCGTCCCAACCGCGTCCGGCTCCGCCACGCCCGCCCCAGCCGGGGCCGCGCCTGCGGAAACGTCGCCGGCCGCGTCCGCGTCACCCCAGGGAGAGGGCACATGAGCCGACTGGACACCTCCGCGGACGACTACCTGGCGCGGCGCGAGGCGATGCTGGCCAAGCTCGCCGAACTCGACGCCGAGCACGCCAAGGCCGTGGCGGGCGGCGGGGAGAAATACCTCGAGCGGCACCGCAGGCGGGGCAAGCTGCTCGCCCGGGAGCGGATCGAGCTGCTGATCGACCCGGCCTCGGCCTTCCTGGAGCTGTCGCCGCTGGCCGGCTGGGGCAGCGACTTCCCCGTCGGGGCCAGCGTGGTCACCGGGATCGGCGTGATCGAGGGCGTCGAGTGCGTGATCAGCGCCAACGACCCGACCGTGCGGGGCGGCTCGTCCAATCCGTGGACCCTGCGCAAGACGCTCCGGGCCGCCGACATCGCCTTCCAGAACCGGCTGCCGCTGGTCAACCTCGTGGAGTCCGGCGGCGCCGACCTGCCGACGCAGAAGGAGATCTTCATTCCGGGCGGCCGGGTGTTCCGGGACCTGACCCGGCTGTCGGCCGCCGGGATCCCGACGATCGCCCTGGTGTTCGGCAACTCCACCGCCGGCGGGGCCTACGTCCCCGGGATGAGCGACCACGTGGTCATGGTGAAGGAGCGCGCGAAGGTCTTCCTCGGCGGGCCGCCGCTGGTCAAGATGGCCACCGGGGAGGAGTCCGACGACGAGTCGCTGGGCGGCGCCGAGATGCACGCCCGCGTCAGCGGCCTGGCCGACTACCTCGCCGCCGACGAGCACGACGCGCTGCGGATCGGGCGGCGGATCGTCAGGGGACTGAACTGGCGCAGGCTCGGGACCCCGGCAGGGGCGGTGCGCGACCCGCTGCACGACGAGGAGGAGCTGCTGGGGATCGTGCCGGAGGACCTGAAGATCCCCTTCGACCCGCGTGAGGTGATCGCGCGGATCGTCGACGGCAGTGACTTCGCCGAGTTCAAGCCCCTGTACGGCGGGAGCCTGGTGACGGGCTGGGCCCGGCTGCACGGCTACCCGGTCGGGATCCTGGCCAACGCCAGGGGCGTGCTGTTCAGCGAGGAGGCGCAGAAGGCCGCCCAGTTCATCCAGCTCGCCAACCAGGCGCGGACCCCGCTGGTCTTCCTGCAGAACACGACCGGCTACATGGTCGGCAAGGACTACGAGCAGGGCGGCATCATCAAGCACGGCGCCATGATGATCAACGCGGTCTCCAACTCGACCGTCCCGCACATCACGATCGTCATGGGCGCCTCCTACGGCGCGGGCAACTACGGCATGTGCGGCCGCGCCTACGACCCCCGTTTCCTGTTCGCCTGGCCGAGCGCCAAGTCCGCCGTCATGGGCCCCGCCCAGCTGGCCGGGGTGCTGTCCATCGTCGCCCGGAGCGCCGCCCAGGCCAGGGGGCAGGTCTACGACGAGGAGGGCGACGCGGCGATGCGCCAGCTGGTCGAGGCGCAGATCGAGGCCGAGTCGCTGCCGTTCTTCCTGTCCGGGCGGCTCTACGACGACGGGGTCATCGATCCCCGCGACACCCGGACCGTCCTGGGCCTGTGCCTGTCGGCCGTCAACAACGCCCCCGTCCCGGAGCCCGCCGGCTTCGGCGTCTTCCGGATGTGACCACGCCCATGATCAGCCGTCTTCTCGTCGCCAACCGGGGTGAGATCGCCCGGCGCGTCTTCCGCACCTGCCGCGACCTCGGCATCGAGACCGTCGCGGTCTTCTCCGACGCCGACGCCGGGGCGCCCCACGCGGCGGAGGCCGACCACGCCGTGCGGCTCGCCGGCGTCAAGCCCGCCGACACCTACCTGTCCGCGGACAGGGTCGTCGGCGCGGCCCTCACGGCCGGGGCCGACGCGGTCCATCCCGGTTACGGCTTCCTGTCGGAGAACGCGGCGTTCGCGCAGGCCGTGCTCGACGCGGGTCTGACGTGGGTCGGCCCCTCCCCCGAGGCCATCGCCGCGATGGGCTCCAAGATCAGGGCGAAGGCCCTGATGGCCGAGGCCGGGGTCCCGGTGCTCCCGGGCTTCACCGCCAGGCCCGGCTACTCGATGGACGATCTCGAACACGATCTCGACACCGTGTTCACCCGGATGAGCGGATCGGCGTCCGGATGGCGGATCCCCCTGCTGGTGAAGGCGTCGGCCGGCGGCGGCGGGCGCGGGATGCGGATCGTGGCGCTGACCGACGACCTGCCCGGCGCGGTCGAGTCGGCCCGCCGGGAGGCCGAGTCGGCGTTCGGGGACGGGACGGTCTTCGTCGAGCCCCTGCTGGAGAACGCCCGGCACATCGAGGTCCAGATCCTGGCCGACCGGCACGGGACGGTGTGGACACTGGGCGAGCGGGAGTGCTCCATCCAGCGGCGGCACCAGAAGGTGATCGAGGAGGCCCCCTCCCCGGCGGTCTCCCCCGCGATGCGGGCACGGCTGTGCGGCGCGGCGGTCAAGGCCGCGCAGGCCATCGGATACGTCGGGGCGGGGACCGTCGAGTTCCTCGTCAAGGACGACACGGTCGCGTTCCTGGAGATGAACACCCGGCTCCAGGTCGAGCACCCGGTCACCGAGTGCGTCTACGGCGTCGACCTGGTCGAGCTCCAGCTCCGGATCGCCGAGGGCGCCCGGCTCCCCGACGCCGCGCCGGCGCCCTCCGGTCACGCCGTCGAGGCACGGCTGTACGCCGAGGACCCCGCGCGCGACTGGCTCCCGCAGACCGGGACCCTGCACCGCTTCGACGTCCCCGGCGTGACCTCCCGCTTCTCCCCCGTGCCACGCGACGCCTCCGGCGGCCTCCGGCTGGACTCCGGTGTGGAGGACGGCTCCGAGATCGGCGTCCACTACGACCCGATGCTCGCCAAGGTCGTCTCCTACGGGGCCAGCCGCGCCGACGCCGTGCGGAGACTCGCCACCGCCCTGTCGAGGGCGACGATCCACGGCCCCGTCACCAACCGGGACCTGCTGGTCGCGGTCCTGCGCAGCCCGGCCTTCCTGGCCGGCGACACCCACACCGGCTTCCTCGCCGAGCACGGGTCCGTCCCGGCCGCCGGGGAGCGCGCCGTGGGCCTGTCCGCGCTCGCCGCCGCCCTCGCCCAGGCCGCGGCGGACCGGCGGGCGGCGACCGTGCAGGCCGCGCTGCCCAGCGGGTGGCGCAACGTGGTGTCGCAGCCGCAGCGCGCGGCCTTCGAGGAGGCGGAGGTCGCCTACCGGATCACCCGGGACGGCCTGCGGGCGGAGGGTTTCCCCGACACGGTCCTGGCCGGCGCCACGCCCGGCCTGGTCGTCCTGGAGACCTCCGGCGTCCGGCACCGCTTCGCCGTCGCCCGCTACGACGGCGTGACCCACGTCGACTCCCCCCTCGGCGCGGTACGGCTGACGCCGCTGGCCCGGCTCCCCGAGCCGGTCGAGCACGTGGCCCCGGGCTCCCTGCTGGCGCCGATGCCCGGTACCGTGCTCCGCGTCGAGGTGAAGTCCGGCGAGCCCGTCGTGGCGGGCCAGGTGGTCGTGGTGCTGGAGGCCATGAAGATGGAACATCAGATCACCGCCCCGGTGGCGGGCACGGTGTCCGTGCTGAACGTCGCGCCGGGCCGGCAGGTCGAGGCGGAGGCCGTACTGGCCGTGATCGAGGAGCAGGCATGAACACCGACGGGGGCTGGCCGATGGAGCGCCTGGTGCACAAGGAGCTGTCCGGAGGGGTCGCGACGATCACCCTGGACTCCCCGCGCAACCGGAACGCGCTGTCCGTGCGGCTGCTGGGCGATCTGGAGGACCGGCTCAACTGGGCGCTCGCCGAGGAGCGCGTGCGGGTCATCGTGCTCACCGGCACCGGACCGGTGTTCTGCGCCGGCGCGGACCTCAAGGAGCAGCGGATCGAGCCGGGCAACGCGCACGAGGCGCCGGTGACCGCCTCGTTCCCGGAGATCATGAACCTGATCTGGGAGAGCCCCAAACCGGTCGTCTGCCGGTTGAACGGCACCGCGCGCGCCGGAGGGCTGGGCCTGGTGGCGGCCTGCGACTTCGCGATCGCGCCGGACACGGCGTCGTTCGCCTTCACCGAGGTGCGGCTCGGCGTGGTCCCCGCGATGATCTCGGTGACCGTGCTGCGGCGGCTCGAACCCCGGGCCGCGGCCGAATACCTCCTCACCGGAGAGGTCTTCGACGCCGCCCGCGCCCAGGAGATCGGCCTGCTCACCCGCGCCGTCCCGGAGGAAGAGCTGGACAGCGCGGTCGCCCACTACACCGGCATGCTGCTGCGCGGCGGCCCCGAGTCCCTGGCGCTCACCAAACAGCTCGTGCGGACCGTGCCCACGCTGCCGGTGGAGGAGGGCCTGCGGCAGATGGCCGAGCTGTCGGCCCAGCGCTTCACCTCCGCCGAGGGCCAGGAGGGCATCGCCTCCTTCATGGAGAAGCGGCCGGCCTCCTGGATCCCCCGGTCCTAGCCGCCCCGGCGGCCCCAGGGATCCCGGCGCCGCGCGCCGGGATCCGCCGTCCCGGCCGCGCGTCCCGGATCCCCCAGCCCTAGGAGGCTCGATGCTGCGCATCGCCAACTGCTCCGGCTTCTACGGCGACCGGCTGTCGGCCGCCCGGGAGATGGTCGAGGGCGGCCCGATCGACGTGCTCACCGGCGACTGGCTCGCCGAGCTGACCATGCTGATCCTGGCCGGCAACCGGCTGAAGGGCCGCCCCGGCTACGCGCCGACCTTTCTCCGGCAGCTTGAGCAGGTCCTGGGGACGTGCCTGGAGCGGGGCATCAAGATTGTTTCCAACGCGGGCGGGCTCGATCCGGCCGGATGCGCCGGGGCGGTGGCCGAGCTGGCCGGCCGGCTCGGGCTGCCGGTGAAGGTGGCGCACGTCACCGGCGACGACCTGTCCGGGCACGATCTGGGCGGCGCGCCGAACCTCGACACCGGGGAGAGGCTGCCCGCCGCCCCGCTGACCGCCAACGCCTACCTGGGGGGCAGGCCGATCGCCGCCGCCCTGTCGGCCGGGGCGGATGTGGTGGTGACCGGCCGGGTCACGGACGCCGCGCTGGTCACCGGGCCGGGGATCTGGCGGTACGGCTGGCGGCCCGGCGACTACGACGCGCTGGCCGGATCGGTGGTGGCCGGGCACGTCATCGAGTGCGGCTGCCAGGCGACCGGCGGGAACTACGCCTTCTTCGGCGAGGTGCCGGACCTGGCGCACTGCGGGTTCCCGCTCGTGGAGCTGGACTCCGACGGGTCCAGCGTGGTCACCAAGCATCCGGGGACCGGCGGGCTGGTCTCGGTGGGCACGGTCACCGCGCAGCTGCTGTACGAGATCGCCTCGCCGCGCTACCCGGGGCCCGACGTGGTGGCGCGCTTCGACACGATCGAGCTGTGCCAGCAGGGCCCGGACCGGGTCCGGATCTCGGGGGTGCGGGGCGAGGCCCCGCCGGACACTCTCAAGGTCGCCGTCAACTACGTGGGCGGCTACCGCAACACCATGACCATGGTCCTGACCGGCCTGGACATCGAGGCCAAGGCCCGGCTCGCGCAGGAGGCCATCTGGTCCCGCGTCCCCAGGGAGTCTTTCGACCAGGTCCACGTCGAGCTGACCCCGCTCACCGGCACCACCCCGCCCGCGGGCCCGGTCCCCGGCGCGGGCGACGGCGCGGCGGGCGCGGGCGCCGCCCCGGCCGCCGGCACCGCCCTGCTCCGCGTCACCGTGATGGACGCCGACCGGAAGAAGGCCGGGCGCGCCTTCTCCTCCGCCGTGGTGGAGACGGGCCTGGCCAGCTACCCCGGTTTCTACGGCCTCACCCCTCCGGGCGACGCCTCCCCCTACGGCGTCTACTGGCCGACCCTCGTCCCGGCGGAGACGGTCCGGGCGCGTGTCTGGCTCGACGGCCGGGAGCTCGACACCCCGGAGAGCGACGGCGCGCGGTCCGGCGGCCGGGAGGCCGGCGGCGGGGAGGCCGGCCGCCGGGCGCTCGGGGACCCGGAGACCGGAGACCGGGTGCCGCAACGGGCGGAGCCGGGACAGGGCGGAGCGGGGCAGGCGGCCGGCGGCGGGCCGGCCGTGCGGACCGCGCTGGGCACGATCATGGGCGCCCGCTCGGGGGACAAGGGCGGCAACGCCAACCTGGGTGTCTGGGTCCGCACGGCCGAGCAGTTCCGGTGGCTGTCGGACCATCTGACGGCCGGACGTCTCCGGGAGCTGCTGCCGGCCACCGCCGGCCTGGAGATCGAACGCTTCGACCTCCCCAACCTCCACGCCCTCAACTTCGTCGTCCACGGCCTCCTCGGCAGGGGCGTGGCCGCCAGCCCCCGCCTCGACGCCCAGGCCAAGGCCCTCGGCGAGGAGCTCCGCGCAGCGCACACCGACATCCCCCACTCCCTCCTCCCGCCCCGGCACACCGGTTGACGCGACAGGGCCGGACCGCGGGTCTCCGCCACGACCGCTCCGCCTCACACCCCGGCGGGTGAGCCGTGTCCCCGTCAGTGACACGCCCGTGGACGACGCACCTCCGGCGCCGGCCGTCCCATGCCGGGCTCGCCGTACACGGACGGGAAGGGCGGGTGCGCGGCGGGCAGGGCGCCGGGAGGACGGGGCGAGGCTATTGACCCCCGCACGGGGGGATCATAGATTCGTCACGAACAGAACATCGTTCGGTTAGGGTGGGCACATGGTCTCCGCGCACATCGACCTCAACGCGATCGACTTCGGCGCGCTGGGGACGTGGATGGACGGCCAGGGGCTGCCGGGCGGGGCGTTCGAGCATGTCGGGCCGGTGACCGGCGGGACGCAGAACATCATGGTCCGGTTCGAGCGGGGCGGGGCGTCCTACGTGCTGCGCAGGCCGCCGCTGCACCCCCGGGCCACGAGCAACGAGGCGCTCAGGCGGGAGGCCCGGGTGCTGGCCGCGCTGCGGGACACCCCGGTGGCCGCGCCCCGCCTCATCGCGGCCTGCACGGACGAGACCGTCATGGGGGAGGCCGTCTTCTACCTGATGGAGCCGGTCCGGGGGTTCAACGCCACCGTCGGCCTGCCCGAGCCGCACGCCGGCGATCCGGCGATCCGGCACCGGATGGGGTTCGAGGCGACCTCGGCCCTGGCCGAGCTGGGCCGGGTGGACCATCGCGGCCTCGACGGCTTCGGGCGGCCCGAGGGGTTCCTGGAACGGCAGGTGCCCCGATGGATGGGCGAGCTGGAGACCTACGCCGCGCTCGACGGCTATCCGGGGCCCGAGATCCCCGGCCTGGAGGAGACCGCCGCCTGGCTGGAGCGGAACAGGCCGCGGAGCTTCTCCCCCGGGATCATGCACGGGGACTACCACCTGGCCAACCTGATGTTCGCCTACGACGGGCCCAGGATCGCCGCGATCGTGGACTGGGAGATGTGCACGGTCGGTGACCCGCTGCTGGACCTGGGGTGGCTGCTGGCCACCTGGCCGGCCCCGGACGGCGGCGGCATGCTCACCGGCCACGTCGCCGGGCTGCCCACCGCCGGGGAGATCACCGCCTGCTACACGGCCCTGTCCGACCGGGACACCTCGGCCGTCGGCTGGTACGCGGTGCTGGCCTGCTTCAAGCTCGGCATCGTCCTTGAGGGCACCCACGCCCGCGCGTGCGCCGGGAAGGCCCCCAAGGACATCGGAGACCTGCTGCACGCCACCACGCTCAGCCTGTTCGCCCGCGCCCGGAGCTTCATGTGAGAGCGCACCCGGAGCTTCACGCGAGGGCGCGCCCGAGGGCGGGCCGTACGGGCCTCACGGCCGGGCAGATCCCCCGCCCCTTACCGGATGGGCGAAATATGCGTAATTTGGTGATTGAAACCACCCTGCAACCTTCCAAACTCTAGGATTGCCCGCAATTGCACCATGTGGTTGGCTCGGGGAAGGATTCAGTCATGCGTTTGCGGTTCCTTGGCTCCACTTCGGAGGCGGGCGCCTGTCCGTCCCTCTACGAGACCGACCGCGGCACCATCGTCGTCCAGGGCCTCCACCTGACCGATGCCGAGGCCCTGTCCGACCTCCGCCACGTCCTGGACGGCGAGAGCGCCGTGGAGGTTCCCAGAGAGCTTCTCGTGGACATCGCCCGCCGGGTGGTTCTGTAAATATTGATCACGATTGGGGAGACTCCTATGGCATGAGCCGCCCACCCGGGTCTAGCCTCATGCGCACCATAACGGGAGGTCGCGTGAGCGAGCGGGCCGACAGGCACCGCCGCGCCCTGCCCGCGCGGCCGGCGAAGGAGAACGGGTGAGCGGGTTCCAGCAGGTCAGGAGCGACCTGGGCATGCAGCTCAGGCAGCTGCGCGAGGCGGCCCACCTGTCCGGCAAGGAGCTGGCCGAGCGGCTGAGGTGGCAGCCCTCGAAGGTCTCCCGGATCGAGAACGCCCGCCAGACCGCCACCGAGGACGACATCACCCAGTGGGGGCGGGCCGTGCAGGCCGCCCCCGAGGTCGTCGAGGAGCTGATCGACCAGGCCTCCGGGCTGCTGGAGCGGCAGGACTCCTGGCGGCAGCGGCACCGCAGCGGGCTGGCCGCGCTCCAGGAGGACATCCGCGACCTGGAGATGCGGACCACGCTGTTCCGGGTGTTCGAGCCGGGGGTGGTCATCGGCCTGCTGCAGACCACCGAGTACGCCCGGAGCATCTTCACCCGGATCAAACGCCTCTACAACGCGCCCGACGAGATCGACGCCGCCATCCGGGTGCGGATGCAGCGCCAGGAGATCCTCTACGACCAGAACAAGAAGTTCCGCTTCATCCTGCCCGAGGCCGTGCTCCGCTACCGTCTGGCCCCGCTGGACGTGCTCCGCGGCCAGCTGGACCGGCTGCTGGCGGTGACCGCGCTGCCGAACGTGGAGTTCGGCGTGGTCCCCTTCGAGGCCCCCCTCCCCTCGGCGCTGCTCAACGGCTTCTGGATCTACGACGGCGACCAGGTCGCGGTGCCCACCAGAACCCGGGACCTGATCCTGCGCGACCCCGACGACATCGCCTTCTACGAGCGGGCCTTCGACGAGTTCTGTGAGGTCGCGGCCTTCCGGGAGGAGGCCCGGGCGGTGATCGTCCGGGTCCTGGAGGACTTCGCACGACAATCCTCGGATTAATCCCCGCAATTGCTTGATTAACCTCCCAAGATCGTGCAATTCTCTGTCAAGACGGAGGTGAAGCACGATGCTGGACACGCTGTCTTGTCTGGAGAGGTTCGCCACTGCCACGCGGCGGCACGCCGACCTCTGCGTGCAGAGGATGTCGTTGGGGGACCCCGCTTACGTGAGCGTCCGCAACCGGTTCAGCAGCACGCTCGTCGAGACCGTGACATGCTCGCCGGACGGGGGCTTCATCACCTCGTGGGGCTACCGGCTGGGCAGCACCGACAACATCGAGGACGCCGCCGCGCGTCTGGCCTTCCTGCTCGCCGCGATGCCGGCCTGAGCACCGCCGCACCATGCTGCCCGGCCGAGGCCGCGCCGGCCCGGACCGAGCGGGGCCGGACCGAGCGGGGCCGGACAGGCGGGGCCGGTGAGGCGTCGCGGGAGGCCGGGGAGCGGCCCGCCCGCTGACCGCCGACGGGGTCAGGGCTCCGAGGAGGCCGGCTGGTCGGCGAGCGGCTCGGCGGGGAAGATCGCGGGGTCGAGACCGACCTCGCGGGCGGCGGCGACCCGGGCGTGGTGCAGGAGCCGGGAACGGGACATGTTCCCCGCGTGCAGGGTGTAGCGGACGACCAGGCCGTCGAGCATGCCGTCGATCCGCTCGGCCGCCCCCTGAGGGTCGTCGCAGACGAACTCGCCCCCCGTCACACCGCCCGCGATCACCTCGGCGAGGATCTCGATCCAGGCGCCCTCCAGCTCCAGCAGGATGGCCCGGACGTGCGCCTCGCGGACCCCGACGGCCCAGGCGTCGAGCCAGAGGATCCAGCTCTGGTCGGACCGGGAGGCCGGGATGTAGAAGCGCAGGACCCGGTCCAGCCGCTCGACGGCGGTCCCCGGGGCGGCGGCGATCTCCCTCAGCCGCTGGACCTCCGACTCGCTGGTGCTGCGGAGCATCTCGGTGATGAGATCGTCCTTGGTGGCGAAGTGGTAGTGGATCAGCCCACCGCTCACGTTGGTCGCCTTGGCGATGTCGGCGACGCGGGTGCTGGCCAGCCCCCGTTCGAGCACGACCCGCCGGGCGGCTTCGAGCAGCTCCGCGCGACGCTGGTCCGCCTGGTCTGCGCGGCTGCCGCGCGCCCCTCCGCTGTGCACGGCGCAAGACTACAGGCGTCGGGGCGCGCCGGTGCGGCACCGCGGGCCCCGGCCACCGCTGACCGGCCATCCGGCCGTCCCCCGCCTGCGGCGCCGGAGCCGCGGCGGGACCCCGGACGGCCGGGGCGCGCCTCAGCCGCAGCGGTAGAGGGTCTGGCCCCCCTCCGCGCCGCCGTACTCGGAGGGGGCGACGGCGGTGCAGTTGGCCTGCGCCCACGCGGTCACCTCGGAGCCGCCGCCACCGCCGGGGCCGCCGGGGCCGCCGCCACCGCCGGGGCCGCCGGGGCCGCCGCCCGGCAGCAGATATCTGAGCCGCCCGGAGGAGACGAGCTCCTTGAGCCGGTCCACGGTCATGGCCGGGTCGCTGCCGGTGAAGCCGCCCATGGCGATGACGGGCAGGCCGGTGGACAGGATGACCGACGAAGCGCTCTGCGCGCTGCCCACCGCCACCAGCCAGGTCGCGCCGCCCCGGTCGGCCGTCAGATACTCGGTCAGCTTCCGGTCCACGGTCCCGCCGGGGCCGCCCCGCATCCCGGCCGGCGGGCCCTGCTGCCCGTCCCACCGGTACCCGCCGGTCAGGCCCGTCTCGGGGCCGCCGGGCGGACCTTCCGGAAGATCGGCGGGCAGCCCCCCGGGGAGCGCGCCCCGGCCGCCCGTCTGGCCTCCTCCGGGGAATCCACCCGGGAACCCGCCTGGGAACCCGACCGGTCCCCGCATGCCGGCGGCCCCCGCGGGCCCCGCGGTGGGGTTGGTGCCGTTGACGGACGAGCCGAGCGGGGTCAGGGCGTAGGCGGCGGGCCCGGCCAGGCCCGCGGCCAGCCCGGCGAGCAGGGCGACCGCGGCGATCCGCCGCCGGAGCCGCCGGCCGAGCCGGGCCAGGAGCAGCCCGGCCGCCGCGGCCGCCGCCACCGCGGCCACCGCCCAGGCCAGCCAGGGCACGAAGTCCGGCGTACGGCGGAGCACCGTGAAGGCCCAGGCCCCGGTGACCGCGACGCCCGCCGGCAGCACCCACGCCCAGGCCCGGGACTCCTGGTGGGCGCGCCACAGCAGCACCCCGCCGAGCCCGGTCAGGGCGGCGACGGCCGGCGCCATGGCGGTGGAGTAGTAGGGATGGAAGGTGCCGCTGGAGAAGCTGAAGACCACGTAGTGGACCGCGAGCCAGCCGCCCCACAGCAGCAGGGCCACGCGGGTGCCGCGCAGGCGGTGGCGGCCGGCCAGGATCAGCCCGGCGGCCAGGGCGGCCGCGGCGAAGGGCAGGAGCCAGGAGATCTGCCCGGCCATGATGTCGTTGAACAGGCGCCCGGCCCCCGGCTCGCCGCCGAACCCGCCCCCTCCCCCGCCGCGCCCGCCGCCACCGCCGAAGACGCGGCCGAGGCCGTTGTAGCCGATGACCAGGTCCCAGACGGAGTTGTCGGTGCTGCCGCCGATGTAGGGGCGGTCGGAGGCGGGCCACAGGTCCACGATCACCATCCACCAGGCGCTGGAGACCACCAGGGCGACGCCCGCCGCGAGCAGGCGGCCGAGCCGCCGGAGCACCGTGCCGGGGGCCATGGCCAGGTAGACCGGGGCGAAGGCCGGCAGCACCAGGTATGCCTGGAGCATCTTGGTGTTGAAGGCCAGGCCGACGAGGGCGGCCGACACGACGAGCGTGCGCGTGCGGCCGGTGCGGACCGCCTCCTGGCAGAACCAGCCGGCCAGGACCAGGAGCAGGACGAGGACGGTGTCGGGGTTGTTGTCCCGGTTGATGGCGACCGTGATCGGGGTCAGCGCCATCACCAGGGCCGCGAGCAGGCCCGCGGCGTGGCCCGGCGGGCCGGGCAGCGCCCGCCGTACGGCCGAGTGGAGCACGCCGACGGCGGCGACGCCCGCGAGGGCCTGGGGCAGGAGCATGCTCCACGTCCCGAACCCGAAGATCCGCGCCGGCAGCCCCATCACCCACAGCGCGAGCGGGGGCTTGTCGACGGTGATGAACGATCCGGCGTCCAGGGCGCCGAAGAAGAACGCCTTCCAGCTCTGGGTGCCCGACAGGATCGCGGCTGAGTAGTAGCCGTTGGCGTGGCCGTTGCGGCCGAGGGCCCACAGGTACAGGACGGCGGCCAGCGCGAGCACGCCCCACAGGCCGGGCCGGGCCCAGCGCGGGTCGCCGGGGGTGCGGGAGGTCATCGGGCGGCCTCCTTCGTGCGCCGGGGGTTGAAGACCCACGCGCGGAGCAGGAGGAAGCGGACCAGGGTGGCGAGGGCGTTGGCGGCGACGACCGCGGCGATCTCGGTGGTGGTCGAGGCTCCGGGGATGAGGTGGCCGAGCAGGGTCAGGCCGCCGGTGCTCAGCAGGAGGCCGATCAGGAAGGCCAGGCCGCCTTCGAGCTGCTGGCGGAGGGCTCCGGCGCGGCCGGTGACGCCGAAGGTGAAGCGGCGGTTGGCGGCGGTGTTGGCCACGGCGGTGACGGACAGGGCCACGGCGTTGGCGACCACGGCGGGCACCACCAGCCGCAGGGTGACGAACAGGGCCAGGTGCGCCAGCGTGCTGATCACCCCGATGACGGCGAAGCTGGGCAGCTGCCGGGCCATGCCGGTGGGGAGCCGGGCCTTCTGGACCCGTGGCGGCACCGGGATGCGGGCCGCGCCCGACAGGGTCTTCCGCGCCACCCTGGCCATCCCCCGCAGGTCGTCCATGGCCGTCCTGGCGATGTCCACCCGGCTGTCGGGGTCGTCCACCCAGTCGACGGGCACCTCGTGGATGCGCAGGCCGTGCCGTTCGGCCAGGAGCAGCAGCTCGGTGTCGAAGAACCACTCCTCGTCCTCGACGGCGGGCAGCAGCGCCTGGGCGATCTCGGTGCGGGCGGCCTTGAAGCCGCACTGGGCGTCGGAGAAGCCGGCGCCCATCGCCGAGCGCAGCAGCAGGTTGTAGCTCCTCGAGATGAACTCCCGCTTCGGCCCGCGGACCACGTTGGCGCCTTTGGACAGCCGGGTCCCGATGGCCAGGTCGCTGTGGCCCGACAGCAGCGGGGCCACCAGCGGCAGGAAGGCGTCCAGGTCGGTGGACAGGTCCACGTCCATGTAGCTGACCACGTCGGCGTCGCTGCCGTACCAGACCCGGCGCAGCGCCCGTCCCCGTCCCTTGGCGTCCAGGTGGACGGCGCGCACGTGGGGCAGCTCGCGGCCGAGGCCGGTGGCTATCGTCCAGGTGGCGTCGGTGCTGGCGTTGTCGGCGATCGTGATGCGGAAGCCGTACGGGAAGGTGCCCGTGAGGTAGGCGTGCAGGCGGCGGACGCTCTCGGCGAGCACCCGCTGCTCGTTGTGCACGGGGACCACGATCTCGACCAGCCGGGTGCGTGGCGGTGCCGTCAACTGCTTCACGCTTCCCCCCATGAGTAGCGACTCGGATCTCTCATGGGCTCAGGCTCCTGAAGTGATCTTGACTGGACCTGAGGCGACCATTAAGGCCCCGTGAGAAAACCGAAGGGACCCCAGGATGATCGGAGGCTCTTGGAAACGACTGGTGTACGGGGATTTCCGGGGAGGGGCGGTCAGCTCCGGCCGGCGGAGCCGGGCAGGCGCATCCGGGCGAGGGTCCCGCCGCCGGCGGCGTTCTCCAGGGCGACCTCTCCGCCGGCCTCCCGTACGGCCTGCGCCACGATGGCCAGCCCCAGCCCGGAGCCGGGCATGCTCCGGGCCGAGGAGGACCGCCAGAACCGGTCGAACACGTAGGGCAGCTCGTCATGCGGGATGCCGGGGCCGTGGTCCCGCACGGTCAGCTCGCCGTCGCGCAGCTCTACGGTCACCGGGCCGGTGGCGAACTTCACCGCGTTGTCCAGCAGGTTCACCACCGCCCGCTCCAGCGCGGCCTGGTCCCCGTGGACGTACCAGGGCTCGAGGCCGACCTCCATCGGGGTGTCGGGGGCGCGGAGCCGGGCCCGGCGCACGGCCGACTCGACCACGTCGTGGAGGGCGACCTCGACGTGCGGCTCGTGCTCGTCCTCCGGCCGGGAGAGCTGCAGCAGGTCCCCGACCAGGGTGGACATCTCCTCGAACTGGGCCTTGAGGTTGGTCAGCAGCCTGCGCTTGGGCTCCGGGGCGAGTGGGCGGCCGGTGTTCTCGCTGCGCAGCAGCAGGTCGACGTTGGTGCGCAGGCTGGTGAGCGGGGTGCGCAGCTCGTGCCCGGCGTCGGCGATCAGCCGCCGCTGACGCTCCCGGGACCCGGCCAGCGCGCTGGTCATCGCGTTGAACGAGGTGCCGAGCCGGGCGATCTCGTCGGTGCCCTCGACCGGGATCCTGGTGCCCAGGTCCTCGGTCCTGGCGACGTGCTCGACGGCCTCGGTCAGGCGGCCGACCGGGCGCAGCGCCGTGCGGGAGATGAGCAGGCCGGCCAGGGCCGCGCCCAGGACGCCGAGCGCGGCGACCCCCGACAGGATGCCCGCCAGCCAGGTCAGCGTCGACTCGGTCTGGGCCAGCGACCGTGACTCCATCATCGCGACGCCGGGCGCGACGTTCTCGGTCCGCACCAGCACCGGCTCACCGGTGTCGGTGACGCCGTCGCGCAGCCTGCCCCGCTCCGGCCCGCCGGCGGCCACCTCCCGGTCCGCCCCGGTCACCGCGACCGCCGTCTGGCCCAGCACGCACCGCCGGCCGTCCGAATAGACGAGCTGTACCAGGGGCACGAAGGGCCGCAGCCCGTCGCCGCCGACGGGGGAGGTCCGCCCCGCGGCGCACATCTCGAGAATCCTGGACGCGTCCCGGTCCTTCGGGTCCTGTCCGGGCGGGCCTCCCCTCGGGGGGCCCTGGAGCGTCCGCTCCACCTGGGCGTAGAGCTGGTCGCGGACGATGAGCCAGCACGTCCCGGCGCAGGCCGCGATGGCCAGGGCCACGGCCACGGTGATCAGGGCGGTGAGCCGGGAGCGCAGGGAGCGGCGGCGTCCGCTCACGGGGAGGTCCGCAGCACGTAGCCGACGCCCCGGACGGTGTGGATCAGCCGGGGACGCCCGGCGGTCTCGGTCTTGCGGCGCAGGTACATGACGTAGACGTCGAGGGAGTTGGAGGACGGCTCGAAGTCGAAGCCCCACACCTCGCTGAGGATCTGCTCGCGGGTGAGCACCTGGCGGGGGTGGACCATGAACAGCTCCAGCAGGAGATATTCGGTCCGGGTCAGCTCCAGCCGCTCACCCGCGCGGGTGACCTCACGGCTGGCGGTGTCCATCCGCAGGTCGCCGTGGGCCAGCACGCCGTCGCCGGCGGCGGGCGCGGACAGGGCGCCGCGCCGCAGCAGCGCCCTGACCCGGGCCAGCAGCTCGTCCAGCTCGAACGGCTTGACCAGGTAGTCGTCGGCCCCCGCGTCCAGCCCCGACACCCGGTCGCCCACGGCGTCACGGGCGGTGAGCATGAGCACCGGCACGTGGTTGCCGGCGGCCCGGAGCCGGCGGCAGGCGGTCAGCCCGTCGAGACGGGGCATCATCACGTCGAGCAGGACCAGGTCGTACGGCTCGCGCTCCAGGATCTCCAGCGCGGCCTGCCCGTCGCAGGCCAGGCCGGCCCGGTATCCCTCGTACTCCAGGCTGCTCTGCAGCGCTTCCCTGAGCGCGGGCTCGTCGTCCACGACCAGCACGCGCGCCGCCTCACCGTCGCCCATGCCCCCACGCTAGAGGCTCATCATGAGAGCCCCATGAACGCCCTCGGCGGAGTCCGTCCGGTGGGGGCGCCGCCGTGCCGCACGCTCACCAGGCCACCGGGAGCGCGTGCAGGCCGAAGATCGGGCCGCCGTACTTGAACGGCAGCTCCTCGACGTCCCCCACGACGCGCAGGCCGGGGATCCGCTCGAAGAGCGTCCGATAGGCGATCTCCAGCTCGGCGCGGGCCAGGTTCTGGCCCAGGCACTGGTGCACGCCGTACCCGAACGCCACGTGGTTGCGGGCGCCACGCCGCAGGTCGAGCTCGTCGGGGCGCTCGAAGGCCCGCGGGTCGCGGTTGGCCGAGGCACCGAGCACGAAGATGCCCTCCCCCGCCCGTACGGCCTGGCCGCCGATCTCCAGGTCCTCGGTCGCGACCCGGTCGAAGGCGATCCAGTCCACGATCGAGTGGAAGCGCAGCAGCTCCTCCACCGCGAGCGGCCAGCCGCCGGGGTCGGCGCGCAGCCCGGCGAGCTGCCCGGGGTGGCGCAGCAGCGACAGGACGCCCAGCGGGATCATGTTCGCGGTGGTCTCGTGCCCGGCCACCAGCAGCAGGAACGTCATGCCGACCAGGGCGTCGTGGGAGAGCTCGCCGCTCTCCCGCCGGGCGGTCACCAGCCGCCCGACGAGGTTGTCGCCGGGCTCGCGTTCGGCCGCGGCGATCAGGCCGTCGAGGTAGTCCCAGATCTCCATGGCCGCGTCCATGGAGTCCTGCGGGGCCTCCGGGGCGGCGCCGACCATCCTGCGGGTCCTGGACTGGAAGAAGTCGCGGTCGGCGTACGGCACGCCGAGCAGCCGGCAGATCACCATCGACGGCACGGCCAGCCCGAACGTCTCGACGAGATCGGCGGAGGTGCCCTGCTTGAGCATGTCGTCGAGGAGCCGGTCGACGATCTCCTGGATGACCGGACGCATCTCCCTGATCCGCCGGACGCTGAACTCGGGAATGAGCATCCGCCGGTAGACGTCGTGCAGGGGCGGGTCCATGTCGATGAACTGGCCCTGCTGGAACCTCGCCCGCGCCCGCCGTTCCTCCTCGGAGACGGGCGCGGGCGACAGCGCGGCCATCGGATGGCCGGGGGTGGCGGGGTCGGTGCTGATCCTGGGGTCGGACAGCACCTGCTGCGCCTCGGCGTGCCGGGTGACCAGCCAGACCCGGCCGCCGGGGAGATCCGCCCGGACCAGCGGCGCTTCCTCGCGGAGCCCTTCGTACTCCGGTGGGGGCGCGAACGGGCAGCTGCGCGTTACGGGAAAGCTCTGAGCCATAGTCTTGCTCCTCACAGACCGGCCGCTTTGCTTACTTACACGAAAGTAAGTAAGGCGCGGGCGGTCGTCAAGCACTGCGCGACACAGGAGTGGCGGAACGGCGATGAGTGCCCGGCGTAGCGACACCAGGGAACGGATCCAGCAGGTCGCGCTGGAGCTGTTCGCCGAGCGGGGATACGAGAAGACCTCACTGCGGGAGGTGGCGGAGCGGCTGGAGATCACCAGACCGGCGCTCTACTACCACTTCAAGGCCAAGGAGGAGATCCTCTCCAGCGTCATCGAGGACCTGAACGCCTCGATCGGCGAGCTCGTCGAGTGGGCCGCCGCCCAGCCGCACACCCGGGAGGCCCGCGAGGAGATCCTGGGCAGGATCGCGGCGCTGCTGAACGACCAGTGGCGGCCGCTCATCCGTTTCGCCCAGGTCAACCAGGCCGCCATGGCCGAGCTGCCGGCCGGGGCGCAGATGCAGGAACGCATACTGACGATGGTGTCGGTGCTGAGCTCGCCCGAGGACGGGGCCGTCGAGCAGTTCGAGGCCCGGCTCGCGGTGATCGCGCTCATCCTGGGCAGCGTCCCGCTCATGGACGGCCCCGAGCTGACCGAGGAGGAGCGGGCCGCGACGGCGATGACCGTGGCGACCCGGCTGATCTCAGGCCGGTAGGGCCGTCCGGCCGGGCTCCGGCCGGGCCGGACCCGGCGCGACCGGACCATGGCGGCGCGGCCCCACCGCGACAGGGCTCAGACGGCGGGACTCAGACCGGCGGGACTCAGGCCAGCAGGGCCATGGCGGCGTTGTGGCCGGGGATGCCGCTGACGCCGCCGCCGCGCCGGGCGCCCGCGCCGCAGAGCAGGACACGCTCGTAACCGGTCTCCACGCCCCACCGGCCCGGCTCGCCGTAGGGCCAGGACAGGTCGCGGTGGAAGATGTGGCCGCCGGGCAGGCCCGCCTCGTTCTCCAGGTCGACCGGGGTCTTGGCCTCCAGGCAGGGCGTTCCGTCGGGGGCGCGCAGCAGGCAGTCCTCGATCGGCTCGGCGAGCACCCGGTCGATCGAGGCGATCGTGGCCCGCAGCGCGGCCTCGCGCGCCCCGGCCGGGTCCGCGCGGAACAGCCGGGCGGGCATGTGGAGGCCGAACAGGGTCATCGTCTGGGCTCCGGCGGCCCGCAGACCGGGGCCGAGGATGGACGGGTCGGTGAGCGAGTGGCAGTAGACCTCGGCCGGGGGCAGCTCCGGGATCCGCCCGGCCGCCGCCTGCGCGTAGGCGCGGGCGAGCTGGTCGCGGCCCTCGTTGATGTGGAAGGTGCCGCTGAAGGCCGCCGCGGGGTCCACGTCGGCGTCCTTGAGCCGGGGCAGCCTGGACAGCACCATGTTGACCTTGAGCTGGGCGCCCTCGGGCGCGGGCCCGTCGGCCGTGCCCAGCAGGCGGGCGAGCACCGCGGGCGGCACGTTGGCCAGGATCCGCCCGCCCCGGACCGTGTGCTCGCCGCCCGCGTCGCGGAAGGTGACCTCGCCCGCCGGGTCGACGGCGACGACCTCGGCCCCGGTCAGGATCTCGGCCCCGGCCGCGCGCGCGGCGCCGGCCAGGGCGCCGGAGACCGCGCCCATGCCGCCGACCGGGACGTTCCAGTCGCCGGTCCCGTCCCCGATCACGTGGTAGAGCAGGCAGCGGTTGGCCAGCAGGCCCGGGTCGTGGGGGTCGGTGAAGGTGCCGATCAGGGCGTCGGTGAGCACCACGCCGCGCACGGTGTCGTCGGCGAACCGCTCGTCCACGACCTCGCCGATCGGCCGCTCGAACAGATCCCGCCATGCCTGCGGGCCGACGAGGTCCCGCATCGCCGCACGGTCCATGAGGGGTTCCAGCAGGGTCGGCGCGACCCGCCCGGCCACCTCGGCGGTCATCGCGTAGAAGCGCCGCCACGCCTCCAGCTCGGCCGTGCCGCCGGTGACCCGGGCGAAGGAGGCGGCGGTGCGGCCGGCGTCGCCGCCGTCCACCAGCAGGCCGGTGTCCCCGGCGGGCGTGTAGGAGGCGTAGCGGCGGCGGCGCAGCTCGACGCCGATCCCGAGATCGGACACGACCTTGGCGGGCAGCAGGCTGACCAGGTAGGAGTAGCGCGAGAGCCGGGCGTCGACCCCCGGGAACGCCTGCGCCGACACGGCGAGGCCGCCGACGTGGTCGAGGCGTTCCAGGACGAGGACCCTGCGGCCGGCCCGGGCGAGGTAGGCGGCGGCGACCAGGCCGTTGTGGCCGCCTCCGGCGATCACGACGTCATAGCGAGAACGGAACACGGGACATCCCGGGGTTGCGGTGAGGGGACGACGGGGCGGGGCGGGCACCCGCCGGTCAGAGACCGGTCTGCCAGTGCGGCTCGGGACGGAGCACGCCCGTTACGTCGATCGACACCATGTTCCGCACCATATAGCGGGATCGGCGGATCGGTCTACGGCGCCGGCCGGGCCGCGGACTCCGCGGCCCGGGCCGCGGACAGCGTGATCTTCAGGAGGGTCGCGGCGGGCCCGGTGGGGGTGCGGCCCCGCCGCCAGACCGCGCGCAGGCGGCGTTGGAGGTCGATGCCACGGGTGGCCACCTCCGCCAGCCGGCCGGTGGCCAGCTCGGCCTCGACGGCGTAGCCGCTGAGCACGGCGGGGGCGGCGCCCTCGCGGGCGGCGCCCTTGACGGCGGCGTTGGAGCCGAGCTCCAGCCGGGGCACGGCGGCGGCGTGGCCGGTCAGCGCGAGGTCCAGGGTCTCGCGGGTGCCGGAGCCGCGTTCGCGGACGACCAGCGGGGTGGCGGCGAGCTCGGCGGCCAGCAGCGCGGTCCGGCGGCGCGCCCAGGGATGGCCGGGGGCGACCACCACGACGAGCCGGTCGGTGGCCACCACCCGGGAGGCGAGCCCCGGCGGGACCGAGGGGCCCTCGACGAAGCCGAGCTCGATCCCCCCGCTGACGAGCCTGGCCACCTCGGCGGAGTTCTGCACGTCCAGCCCCACCTGGACCTGGGGCTCGCGGTTCTGCAGCTCTCCCAGCCAGCGCGGCAGCAGGTATTCGGCCACGGTCATGCTGGCCGCGATGTGCAGATGGGCCGCCCGGCCGTGCCGTACGGCCTCCGCGCCGCGCATCAGCTCCTCGGCCGCCGCCAGCACCTGCGCCGCCCAGGCCGCGACCATCACACCCTGCGGGGTGAGGGTGGAGCCGCGCGGGGTCCGCTCCAGCAGGGGCAGCCCGAGACGGCGCTCCAGCAGCGCGATCCGCTTGCTCGCCGACGGCTGGGCGATCCCCGCCGCCCGGGCCGCCTGGCCGAGACTGCCCAGGCGGTCGACGTCGACGAGCAGCCGCAGGGATCCGAGATCGGGCAACTCGCTCATAGCCCTAGGCTATGACCTTCCAGGGAGATGACGGCTACTGGCCGCGCCCACCTGCGTCAACACTCGGATCATGGCCTTCTCCCCGTTTGCTGATTCTTCCGGACATATCACGAACAGGAATGTCTCGGTGGGGAGCGCCCCCGCCCACCGGGACCCGGGCCCCGACCCCTCCCCCGGCGGCCCACCGCCCCCCGGCCCCCGGCCGGCAGGGCGGGCGGCGGGGATCGGCGCCCTCCTGCCCGGCCTGGGCGTGGCGGCCGTCGCGGTGGCCGCCTCGGTGTCACTGAGCCGGGTCCTCCCCGGAGTGAGCGCCGCGGTCATCGCGGTGGCCTGCGGGGTCGTGCTCACCAACCTCGGGGGGTTGCGCCCGTCGTTCCGCCCCGGAGTGCGGTTCGCCGGCCGCCGGCTGCTCCGCGTGGCGATCGTGCTGCTCGGGCTGCAGATCGCCCTGCCGGAGGTGCTGGCCCTCGGCTGGCGGGCGCTCATGGTGATCGCCGCCGCCACCGGCGGCACGTTCCTCGCCACCCGGTGGATCGGAGGGCGGATCGGGGTGAGCCCGCGCAGGTCGCTGCTCATCGCGACCGGGGTCTCCGTGTGCGGGGCCGCGGCCGTGGCCGCCATGCACGAGGTCGCCGACAGCGACGACGACGACGTGGCGAGCGCGGTCAGCGTGGTGGTCCTGTACGGCAGCGCCACGATCGTCGTGCTGCCGCTGCTCGCGCGGCTGCTCGGCCTGACGACGTACCAGTTCGGCATCTGGGCCGGCGCGTCGGTCCACGAGGTCGCCCAGGTGGCGGCCATCGGCGCGGCGGCCGGGGCGGGGGTGCTGGCCAGCGCGGTGGTGGTCAAGCTGGCCCGGGTCGTGCTGCTGGCCCCGATCGTGGGGCTGACCTCCCTGGCCCTGCGCCGCGGCGCGGCGGCCCGCCCCGCTGGGGAGCGGGAGAGCGGGATGGCGGAGGCCGGCGCCGCGGGCCCGGCGCGGGAGGCGGGCGGCGGCGCCGGGGACGGCGCGCGGGACCGGGCGGGTACGGGCGCGGAGGCCGCGCCGGGGAGTCCGGCGCGGGCGGGGCGGCGTCCGCCGGTGATCCCCCTGTTCGTGGCGGGGTTCCTGGCAATGGTGATCGCGCGGAGCACGGGCGTGGTGCCCGCCGGAGTCACCCGGACGCTACCGGAGGTGACAGGAGTGTTACTCGCGGCGGCACTCTTCGGGCTGGGGACAGGCGTCAACCTCAGGGAACTGGCACGCGGCGGGCGATCGCTGCTGCTGGGCGGGATGGCCACGGCGGTCATCGGCGTGATCTCACTGCTCGGCGTGCTCATCATCGGCTGATCTCAAGTGGACGTCTCCCGACAACCCCCGTAACGTGCACCTTTGGAACAGGGAACCCCATTTACATCGTTCCAACAGGGCGGCCATCCGGCCCGGACGAGGAGACAGAACCAGCTCATGCGTACCACCCAGCAGCCCATCGACAGCGTGCTCCGCCCCTCCCCGGAGGTGGCCGAAGCACTGGCGCAGGGCGCCCCGGTCGTGGCACTCGAGTCCACGATCATCTCGCACGGCCTGCCCCAGCCCCGCAACCTGGAGGTCGCGGTGGAGCTGGAGGAGATCGTCCGCGAGGCGGGGGCCGTACCGGCCACGATCGCGGTGCTGGACGGCGTCGCCCACATCGGCCTGGGGCCGGACGAGCTGAAGCGGATCGCCACCGAGCCGGGCCTGCGCAAGCTGGGCTTCCGCGACCTCCCCGCGGCCGTCGCGCTGCGGGCCAGCGGGGCGACCACGGTCTCCGCGACCTCCTTCCTGGCCGCCCGGGCGGGTGTCCGGATCTTCGCCACCGGCGGTCTCGGCGGCGTGCACCGCGGGTGGACCGACAGCCAGGACGAGTCCGCCGACCTCGACATGCTGAGCCGTACCCGCATCACCGTCGTCTGCGCGGGCGTGAAGTCGATCCTGGACGTCCCCGCCACCCTGCAGCGGCTGGAGACCCGGGGCGTCAGCGTCGCCGGGTTCCGCACCGACGAGTTCCCCGGCTTCTACCTGCACACCTCCGGCGAGCCGGTCGACTGGCGGATCGAGACCGCGGCCGAGGCCGCCGGCATCATGCGGGCCCAGGACGCCCTCGGCGGCCCGGAGACCGCGCTGATCGTGGCCAACCCGGTGCCGCGGGCCGAGCAGCTCGACCCCGCCCTGCACGACCGGGTCCTCGCCGAGGCCCTGGCCGCGGCCGACCGGGAGGGTGTCACCGGCCAGGCCATCACCCCGTTCCTCCTGGAATACCTGGTCCGGGGCACCGACGGCGCCTCGCTCGAGGCGAATCTGGCCGCCGTGCGGGGCAACGCCCGCGTCGCCGGGCAGATCGCGGCGTCGTGGAGCCGGGGAAACTGAGGACGCCGTGACCCGAACAGGCCTGCTGGTCATCGGCGACGTGGTCACCGACGTCGTCGCACTCCACGGGGGGCCGGCCCTGGCCGGGCTGGCCCTCGGCACCGACACCGACGCCGACATCGTGCTGCGCCCGGGCGGCTCGGGGGCCAACACGGCCTCCTGGGCCGCCCATCTGGGCGCCGACGCCCGGTTCCTGACCCGGGTCGGCTTCGACACCGGCGAATGGCACGCCGCCGAGCTGCGGCGCGTCGGGGTCCGGCCCCACCTGCGGGTGGACTCCGACCGCCCGACCGCGGTGGTGATCGCCATGGTCGACGCGAGCGGGGAGCGTTCCATGCTCACCAACCGGGGCGCGGGCGGGCACATCGGCATCGACGACTGGGACGAGAGCCTGCTCGACGGGGTGCGCCACCTGCACCTGTCCGGATACACGCTGTTCGCCGAGCCGGGGCTGCAGCTGTCCCGGCTGGCACTGTCCCAGGCCGCCCAGCGCGGCGTCACGATCAGTGTCGACCCGGCCTCGACCGGCCCGCTGCGCTCCTTCGGCCCCGAGCGGTTCATCCAGGAGACCCTGGCCGCCCAACTGATCATCCCCAACCTGGACGAGGCGCTGCTGCTCACCGGTGAGAGCTCCGCCGAGCGGGCCGCCGAGCGGCTGAGCCTCCGGTACGGCGCGGCGGCCGTGAAGCTCGGTTCCCAGGGCGCGCTGATGGCGAAGAACGGAAAGTTGACCGCTCGGGTTCCCGGAATCGCCACGGAGGTGGTTGACTCGACCGGAGCGGGGGACGCGTTCGCCGCGGGCCTGTTGACCGCCATGCTGAGAGGGGCGGACGACGAGACCGCACTGGACGCCGGACGCCGCGCCGGAGCCGAGGCCGTTACAGCCGTAGGCGGCCGGCCGCGTATCCTCGCGTCTGATTTGGGTACGAACCAGCTTTACCCTCTTAACACCAATTGATAGCTTGCGGCGTAGGCTGCACCATTAGCCACATGCGTCACTTTGGGGAGGTTGCGGTCCGCCGATGGATGCCGAGTCATCGATCTGCCTGAGTGATCTGGTCCCGGCCCTGCGCTGGAGCCGGCCACAGCAGATCGCCGAAGCCCTGGCCGATCCCCGCCTGCCTGCGGGCTGGTGGTCCTCGGTCACCCTGCCCAAGGCCCTCGGCGCCGCCGGACTCGACTGGATCTGCGACCGGCTGGCCCGGCTCTCGGTGTCCCGCTGGGACCACCTGCCGCTGAGCGACGTGCTGCCCGCGCTGCACGTGCACACGGTCGACCCCACCCTGCCCGGCTGGTCCGAGCCCGCCCGCTCGGCCATCGCCGGGCTGGGCGGCTGGTCCCGGCTGCGCCGCCTGACCACCGGAGACCTGAGCGGCCCCTCGGTGCCCGCCTCTCCGGAGGTCGTGGTGACCGCCATGTTCCGCGAGGTGCTCAGCCGGATCCCGGTGGTCACCGAGCAGCCCGCGGCGGCCGCCGCGGCGGCCCCGGCACAGCAGTCGGAGCAGCAGGCCCCGTCCGCGCAGCAGGCGCCCCAGCCGCCCTCCGTGCCGCAGGCACCCTCCTCGATGCCGCAGCCGCCCTCGATGCCGCAGCCGTCGGCCGTGCCGCCGTCCTCCGCGCCGCAGCCGCCGTCCATGCCGCAGCAGGCGCCGTCGGTGCCGCAGCAGGCGACGGGTCCCGAGCCCGCCCCCGAGCCCCAGGTCAACCTCAGCGACTACCCGCTGGTCCGCCTGGTGGACAACATGTTCCGCGACTGGGGCCCGCTGGAGCGCGCGGTCGCCGTGGAGCGCCTGTTCGCCGTCGACCCGATCAGCCTGCGCGCGCTGGCGCACAAGCTGAACGCCGACCGCGACGCGCTGTCCATGGCCCAGCGCGCCGCCGAGGAGCGCGTCCTGCTCTGGCTGCGCTCCTCGGAGTCCGCCCCGCTCACCGGCCACATGTTCGGGCTCACCGAGTGGCTGGGCGCCGCCGCCACACAGGAACAGCTCATCGGCGCCGATCCGGCGCACCCCGTCGAGGTCCCCGCGCTCCGCGCTCCGCTCTGGCGGGTGCTGGTCACCCTCATGCCCGACCGGCGGCTCCAGGACGGCTGGCTCGTCGTCGGCGACCTGGGGGGCCTGCGCGACCGCACCCGGCAGCTGCTGGCGGGCAAACCCGCCGGCGCCGACGTGGTCGCGCTCATGGAACACCAGCTCGGCATCCGCACCCACTCCGCGCAGGCCTGGCTGGACGCGCTGGCCACCACCGCCTCCCGGGAGGAGGAGACCTCCTCCCAGGAGGCCGCCTCCGAGGGCGGCAAGCAGCTCCCCCGCCGCACGCCGGGGGCCAACGGCCACCACCACCGCGGCGGCCAGCCCATCCCGCAGGTGAGCGCCGGCTCCATCGACCCCCGCGCCGCCCTGGCCACCCTGTCGGCCCTGTCCGGCGGCAACACCCGGCCCCACCTGATCACCAGCCAGCGCGCCCCGCTGCACCCGCCGACCACCCCGGCCACCGATCCCAGCCGCTGGCAGCGGATCGAGGTGACCAGCGAGCACCTGCGGGGCGGTCCGGTGGCGGTCCCCGAGGGATACGCCACCCAGCTCGGCATGCGTCCCGGCACGCTGCTGTCGGTGACCGGCCCCGGCGACAACGCGGTGGTGCTGGTCTGGCGCGACCACCCGGTCTTCGACTCCCTCCAACCGGTGCTGATGCGCCTGAACGCCCGGCCGGGCGACCAGGTCTACGTCACCGTGGACGGCTACCGCCTGGACGCCCAGCTCCCCAGCTGACCCAGGTGACGCCCACCTCCCGGCGGACCCGCTCCAACAACGCGGCGAGCCCGGACAGCGTCGCCGTCCGGGTCACCGTGGCCGGCCCGGCCGCCGGTCCGCGCCGGGTCCCGCCTAGGCCGCGGACGCGGGGACGGGGGCCGAGCGCCGCTGCCACAGGCTGTCGACGGCGAGGGCGCCGCCGCCGCTGAAGGCGATGGCCAGGGTGGCGGCGGCCAGGGCGAGGACGAACTCGTAGCCGCCCTTGTCCACCGCGAACCCGTTCGCGCCGTGGACGAACACGATCGCGCCGATCATGTTCAGCACGAGCAGGGAGCCGAAGACCGGCAGCCCCGCGCCCAGGATGAGCGCGATCCCGCCGACGACCTCGAGCACGGCCACCGCCGGCGCCGCCACGCCCGCCAGCGGGATCCCCAGCGAGTCGAAGAAGGCCGTCACCCCGCCCAGCCCCATCGTCGTGAACTTCTGCCAACCGTGGACGAAGAAGACCACTCCGATGCCGATCCGTCCCACCAACAGGGCAATGGACCGCAGCCGGTCAAGCATGACGACTCCTTCTGTTTGTTTGAATTTGAACCACACCCTAGCCGTCAGTTCAAATTTGAACAACCCGTAGAATGAGGCGGTGAAGGACACGAGATGGCTCAGCGAGGTCGAGCTGGAGGCCTGGATTGCGTACGTCACCGCGACGCATCTGCTGGAGCGGCGCGTCGAGGAGCAGCTGAAGGCCGACTCCGGGCTCACCCACGCCCAGTACGAGATCCTCGCCAAACTCTCGGCCGCCCCCGAGCGGCGCATGCGGATGACCGAGCTCGCGCGTAAGGCGGTCGTGTCCAAAAGCGGGCTCACCTATCAGATCGGCCAGCTGGAGAAGATCGGGCTCGTCGAGCGGACGACCTGCCCCTCCGACGAACGCGGGGTCCTCGCCGTGCTCACCGAGGAGGGCGTGCGCTGCCTGGAGCGGACGGCGCCGGGCCACGTGGCCGTCGTCCGCGCCTTCCTGATCGACCAGCTCACCCCCGAGGAGCTCCGGGCCATGGCGCGGATCATGTCGAAGGCCGCGGCGGTGATGAGGGCGGCCGACGAGCCGCCGGGGCGCCCGGCGGCCCTCAACCGACGTGGACCCGCGGCCGGCGGTCCGGACGCGGTTCGGCCCTCCTGAGGATCTCCCGGGTCAGCGCGGGGACGTCCCCCTCGCCGAGGACGAGATAGCCGAGCAGGGCGACCACCGGGTTGCCCTCGGTCCAGTGGAAGAAGATCTGCGGGATGAGGCCGGTGCGGTCCCGCAGGTGGAGCAGGACGGCGGCGATCGCGTTGGGGACCGCCGGGCTCCGGGTGGCCAGGACGCGGTGGCCCTCCCGCTCCTCGCCCCCGACCACGAGCCTGGCGGTGAACTCCGAGGCGTCGGTCACCGTCACCTCCAGGAAGAGCACCGGGACGTCCCAGGGCAGGTGGTGCAGCTCGCGCGCCCGCCGTTCCTTCTCCCGGTAGCCCAGGTGGTCCCTGTCGTCCGGGTTGTCGGCGATCAGCAGCAGCCGGCCCGACGCGGCCGCCTTCTCGACGTACGGCCGGGCGCCGGGATCGAGCGTGACCTCCTCCACCCGCAGCTCCAGCGACCGGCTGGCCCGTGAGACGAAGGACGTGACGATGATCACCGCGATGAAGAACGACGCGATCTTGATGCCTTCGGGGCGCTCGAGGACGTTGGCGACGGTGGTGTAGGCCAGCACCAGCGTGATCGCGCCGAAGGCGACCGCTCCGCCGCGCTCGCCCCGGGAACGGGCCGACAGGGTGACGGCCAGGGCCGCGGAGAGGATCACCACGAGCACGCCCGTGGCGTACGCCCCGCCCTGGGCGTCGACGTCGGCCCTGAAAATGATCGTGATGACGGCCGCGACGGCGGTGAGGACCAGCACCAGGGGACGGGCCGCGGCCGTCCACTGCGGCGCCATGCCGTACCGGGGCAGGTAGCGCGGCACGATCGACAGCAGGCCCGCCATGGCCGAGGCGCCGGCGAACCACAGGATCGTGATCGTGCTGACGTCGTAGCAGGTGCCGAAGACCGCCCCGAGGTGCTCGTGGGCGAGATAGGCCAGGGCGCGGCCGTTGGCCCTGCCGCCCGGCTGGAACTCCTCCGGCGGGATGAGGAGCGCCGTGATGACGCTGCTGGAGACGAGGAAGAAACTCATGATCAGCGCGGCGGCGGTGAGCAGCCGTCTGGTCCCCCGGATCCGGCCCGCGGGACGCTCGGGATCGTCGCCCTCCGAGCCCCGCACCAGGGGCATCACCGCGACGCCGGTCTCGAAGCCCGACAGCCCCAGCGCCAGCTTCGGGAAGACCAGCAACGCCACCCCGATCATGGCCAGCGGGCTGGAGTAGTGCGCAGTCAGCAGGTTCTCCCAGCCGGCGACGGTCTCGGGCCGGGCGAGGACGCGCTGCGCGGACGTCACCACGATGACCAGGTTGAGCAGCAGGTAGACGCCGACCAGGCCCACCGCGATGCCGATGGCCTCGCTGAAGCCGCCGAGGAAGACCCCGCCGAGCAGCGCGACCGACAGCAGCGTGAGACCGATCCGGTGCCCCTGCAGGAGATGCGGGGTGAAGGGGTTCTCGATGACGTGGGCGGTGGCGTCCGCCGCCGACAGCGTGATGGTGATGATGAAGTCGGTCGCCATGAAGCCCAGCAGGACCAGCACCAGGAGCTTGCCCCGCCACCGGGGCAGATGGTGCTGGAGCATGGCGATGGAGCCCTGCCCGTGCGGGCTCTCGGCCGCGACGCGGCGGTAGACCGGCAGCGCGCCCAGCAGCGTCACCGCGACCAGGACCAGCGTGGCGACCGGCGACAGCACGCCCGCGGCCAGGAAGGCGATCCCCGGCTGGTAGCCCAGGGTCGAGAAGTAGTCCACCCCGGTGAGGCACATGACGCGCCACCACGGGTGCTCCTCGCGCGCGGTCGCGTGCGCCCTCGGGGAGGGCTCCGCCAGCAGCCACCGCGACAGCCGTCCCCACGCGCTCGCGCCCTCCGGCCCCACCCCGTCCGGGCTCGTACCCAATGCCGCCACTCCCCGTCGAAGCCCCGCCCGCCGGCGGAGGTCTCGGCCCGCCCCTCCCCCCGAGGCCGGGACACCGAGGTCATACCCGCAGGTGGGCGCCGGGCCACCCCGATCCCGGGCCGGCGGTTCCGTCCCGCCCTCGCTCCCCGGGAGCCGTCCTGACGGCTTGCGAACCTCGCCCCCGGCCTCCGCCGAACCTCGATCCCCCGGTCTCCGCGGCCGCGGGCGGCCCGGCCCCCACGGGCCCCGGTCAGGCCGCCGGGCCCCGGATCTCCCGGATCCGGATCTCCCGGAGACGGGGACAGCCGGTACGGCTCACGCGGGGAGCACGTTCCGCGCGAGCCGTACCGGGCCCCGACCGCGCCACCGGGTCAGGCGGCGGCGCAGTTCACCGAGGTCGGCACACCGTTGGTCCCGGACCAGCCACCGGTGAAGCCGAAGGACGTCGAGGCGCCCGGGGAGAGAGCGCCGTTGTGGGAGGCGTTCCGCACCGAGACGACGGCGCCGCTCTGGGTGTGCTGGCCGTTCCAGAGCTGGGTGACGCTCTGGCCGTTCGGGAAGGACCAGCCGGCCGTCCAGCCCGCGATGGCCGCCTCGCCGGTGCTCTTGACCGTCACCTCCGCCTGGAAGCCGCCCTGCCAGGAGTTGACCACCTTGTAGGTGGCCGTGCACGCCCTGCCGCCGGTCGGCGTGGGGGTCGGGGTGGGCGTCGGGGTGGAGGTGGGCGGCGGGGCCGCCATGGCCAGCTCGTAGGCCCGCTGCGGCACGAACTGCCCGGCGCCGGCGATGCACCCGTCCGCCTCGCCGGGCAGCTTGATCCAGAGGAACGCGTCGATCATCGAGTCGCCGGTGGCGGTCGTGCTCGGCGTGCCGATCGCCCGCCCGCCCGGGTCGCACCACTCGCTGCCCTGCGGGCCGTTGCCGTTGCGGCTGGTGTCGATCACCGCGCGGAGCCGGGAGACGCCGCTGGCGGAGATGACGTTCTTGGCGTAGGCCACCTCGGTGGAGCTCCAGCGGTAGTTGGAGACGTTGAGGGAGATGCCGTCGGCGCTGTTGGCGACGTCCGCGGCCCGCAGCCGGGCTCCGGCCTCGGCCGCCGACAGCCATCCGGAGTGCCCGATGTCGAAGTACACCCTCGCCGCCGGCGAGCCCGCCTTGAGCTTCTTGCCGGCGTACGCCATGGAGGCGTTGGTCTCCTGCTGCTGGGAGGGGCTCATGCAGCCGGTCATGATCGGGAGCACGTCGGGCTCCAGGACGATCGTCGCGGGACGCCCCTGAAGGCCCGCCGCGAGCTCGTCGATCCACTGCCGGTAGGCCGTGTGGTTGGGGGCGCCGCCGGTGCTCGCCCCGCTGCAGTCGCGGTTGGGGATGTTGTAGACGACCAGGATGGGGATCTTGCCCGCGCCCGCGGCGGCGCCGACGAACGCCGACACCTGAGCGCGCACGGCCGAGGTGTTGGTCGTGGTGAACCAGCGCGCCTGCGGGACGGCGGCGATCCGGTCACGGATGACCGGCGTGCGGGAGTCGCCCGAGTTGGCGGCGACCCATCTGGCCGCGCCGGTCTCCGGGTCGACGTAGAACGGGGAGTCGGCTGCGGACGCTCCGGAGGCCACGGACACCGCGGCGCCGGTCGCGACGACCAGGGCCGCGCAGAGCGCGGCCAGGATGGACCTTCTTGGCATGGATCGGCTCCTTCGAGGAGGACATGGGAGCGCTCCCACCATAACGGCGCGCTCACCCCGTCCACAGCCCCGGCCGTCACCCGCTCACCACCCACGCCGCTGAGCTGTGAGAACACCGCCCGACACCGTTGAAAGTTTCACATCCCGGCCCGGACGGAGGCTCCCCTCCACGAACGCGACGCGGAGGATACCGCTCCCAGCCCGGCACGGACGCGTGGCCGCGGCAGCCCCCTGACCTGTGGCGACCCTGCCGGCGTGGCCGCGGCTTCTCCCTCGGGCGAGGGAAGCGGCTGGCCCGTGTGGGGGAGGTGACCGCCATGGGCGCTGGGCGATCTTGGGGTCAATGGTCGTGGAACATCTGGAGGTCATGATGACTGCCCCTGCGGACTCTCAGGCGCCGGGTGGCCCCTGGCCGCTGTCCGGGGACCCCGGGTGGACGGCGCGCCGGCGCCGGTGGCCGTTGTGGGCGCCCTACGCCGCGGCGGCGTGGGGGGTGTTGTACGCCGCCGTCCAGGTCGCCTGGGTGATGACCGGAACGGCCCTGCCGTTCGCGGACCGTCCGTTGCCTTCCGCCGTTCAGCTCGCCCTGGCGGGTCTGGCGGTCCTGGCCGCCGGGGCCTGCCTGGCCGGCACCCGTGTCCGCGGTGGTCCCGGCCGGGTGGCGGTGGGGGTGGCGCTGGGCGTCGTGATCCCGGTGTTCGTCCTGGGCACCTTCGGCGCGCCGATCGAGTTCGTGTCCCTGATCTCGGGGTCCGGAGTGGAGTCGGGCGGCGTCGGCCTGACCCACCTGCTGCTGGACACCGCCGGCGCCGGGCTGCTGCTGGCCACCGGCCTGTCCTTCCGGCGGCGGCTGCGCGGCCGGTGCCCGCGGTGCGGCCGGGCGCATTCCGGCGACATCGACGGCCCGCTGGCCCACCCGGCCGCCTCCACGGCGCCGGTGAGGGTCCGCGTGGCCGTATACGCCGGCATGTGCGGGCTCCTGCCGTGGGCGATCACCAAGACCGTCTGGACGCTGGGCGGTGACGCCCTCGGCATCACCGCCCAGCAGTGGCGGGAGTCGAGCGCCGGCGGGTCGGGGCTGGTGAGGGCGCTGGCGTCGGTGGGCATCGACTTCACCGTGCTGGCGGCGATGCTCGCCTGGTTCCTGATGCTGGGTCTGATGTACCCGTGGGGGCAGGTGTTCCCCCGGTGGACCCTGCCGCTGTCCGGGCGGCGGGTGCCGCGCCTGCTGCCGTTGATCCCGGCCTGGCTGACCGGCGTCACGCTGGCCCTGTACGGGACGGCGCTCACCGTCATCGGCGCCGTGCTCCTCGCCGGGGGGAACGGGCTCTCGCCCGGCGGCGGTGTCAGCCCCTGGATGATCGAATTCGGCGGCCTGGCCTTCGCCGGCCTGGGCATCGGCCTCCTCGTGGCCGCGCATTCCTACGCCGCCCGCACCCGCCCGGTCTGCGCCGTCGCCGGCACACCGGATCGCACGCGGACGGCCCCGGAGGCCGGGTGAGCGTCCGTCCGGCGCGCGGGGACGGCCACGGGGAGGCGATCCGGTTCACCGGCGGCCCGCCAGGAACCCTCGACCTGACCGGCGTGCCGCCCCCGGCCAACGCGGACCCCGGATCACGGGCCGCACGCCGACGCGCGGACCGTCAGCCTCCGAGGAACTCGCGGCGACGGCAACCGGGCGGGCCGGCATTCCGGCACGGGGTCAGGAGGCGGAGGGCACCGCGGGAACGGCGGTCCACCCGGTATCGGAGCCACCGGACCGAGGACCTACCGTATGGCCATGGAACTCGTCGGGACAATCACCGCTGACCGCCCACTGCTCGTGCTCGCGGTCAGGGAAGAGGCACAGTTCCTTGACCTGGACCTACCGGTGCTGCTCACCGGCATGGGCAAGGTCAACGCCGCGGTCGCACTGGCCACTGTCCTCGCCCGCGGGCCCCACCCCTCCCACATCGTCAACCTGGGCACCGCGGGGGCACTGCGCCCGGGGTGGACGGGCACCCACGTCATCGGCACCGTCATCCAGCACGACCTGGACACCGACCTGCTGCGCACCCTCACCGGCGAGACCTACGGGGCGGCGCTGACACTGAACGCGGACGGCGGCCCGGTCCTGGCGACCGGCGACGCCTTCATCGCGGAGGAGGCCGCGCGCGAGCGTCTCGCGGCCCGGGCGGACCTGGTCGACATGGAGGGCTACGCCCTGGCCGCGGCCGCGTCCCGGGCCGGCGTCCCGATCCGCGTCGTCAAGCACGTCAGTGACGACGCGGGTGACGGCGCGGCGAGGAGCTGGCGCGAGTCGGTGTCCGACTGCGCCCGGGCCCTGGCCGACTGGGCCGGCCGGCACCTGGCCCGTCAGTCCTGATCTCCCCGTCCCGAGCGGGAAGCGTTCAGGACGGGAGGCGGGCGACGGCGCCTCCTTCGAGCCCCGTCCCGTCAGGGCGGGCGTTGCGCGGCGCAACGGCTTCCGGACCGTCCGGCGGCGCATGGGCCGTCCGGCCGCGCGCGTGACAGACGGCCCCGCCCGGTCCCGGCGGCCTCGGACGGCGTTTCCCGTGCACCGCCTGCCCGGAATGCGCCCATGACACCACGGTGCGCGTGCTCGCCCCATCTGCGCTAAGGTTGTGCCGTCCCGCCCGAGAGCGCGGGACGACCGGGACGTAGCGCAGCTTGGTAGCGCACTTGACTGGGGGTCAAGGGGTCGCAGGTTCAAATCCTGTCGTCCCGACGCATGCACGGAACGGCCGGGCCGCCGGCGCTCCGGCAAGGGCGGCGGCCGAGACCGGGGCGATGTCACAGCACAGTCTCTGACCTCCGCTCCGGCCCCTCATCACCTTCGATCGGGCACCGGACGCCCGCCGGGACGGAGCGCCGGCGCCCGGTGCGTCAGCGGCTCAGAGGTCGGACAGGCCCAGCTCGCGGGCGATCAGCATGCGCTGGACCTCGCTGGTGCCCTCGCCGATCTCCAGGATCTTGGCATCGCGGTAGAAACGGCCGACGGGGTATTCGTTCATGAACCCGTAGCCGCCGAAGATCTGGGTGGCGTCACGGGCGTTGTCCATGGCCGCGTCGCCGGCGACGAGCTTGGCGATGGCCGCCTCCTTCTTGAACGGCTCCCCGGCCAGCATCTTCTCCGCCGCGTGGTAGTAGGCCAGGCGGGCGGTGTGGGTGCGGACCTCCATGTCGGCGATCTTGAACTGGATGGCCTGGTAGTGGCCGATCGGGTGGCCGAACGCATGGCGCTCGCGCACGTAGCGCAGGCACTCGTCCACGCATCCCTGGGCCAGGCCGACCGAGAGGGAGGCGATCGCGACGCGGCCCTCGTCGAGGGTCTGCAGGAACTGCGCGTAGCCCCGGCCCCGCTCGCCGAGCAGGTTCTCCGCCGGGACCCGGCAGTCGGTGAAGGCCAGTTCGCGGGTGTCGGAGCAGTTCCAGCCGACTTTGGAGTATTTCTTCGAGACGGTGAAGCCCGGCGTCCCGGACGGCACCAGGATCGTGGAGATCTCCGGCCTGCCGTCGGCGCGCTCGCCGGTGATGGCGGCCACTCCGACGAAACCGGTGATGTCGGTGCCGGAGTTGGTGATGAACGCCTTGGAACCGTTGATCACCCACTCGTCGCCGTCCAGCACGGCCGTGGTCCGCATGCCGCCGGGCACGTCGGAGCCGCCGCCCGGCTCGGTCAGGCCGAACGCGCCCAGCGTCTCGCCCGACGTCAGCCGGGGCAGCCACTGGGCGCGCTGCTCCGCCGTGCCGAACCGGTAGATCGGCATCGCACCCAGCGACACCGCGGCCTCCACCGTGATGGAGACGCTGGAGTCGACCCTGGCCAGCTCCTCCAGGGCCAGGCAGAGCGCGAAGTAGTCTCCGCCCATGCCGCCGTACTCCTCGGGGATCGGCAGCCCGAACAGGCCCATCGCGCCCATCTGCCGCACGATGTCGTAGGGGAACTCCGCACGCTCGTAGAGGTCCCCGATCACCGGGGCCACCACGTCGTGGGCGAACGCCTCGACGGTCTTGCGGAGGTCTTCGTAGTCCTCGTTGAGCTTGGGCATCGTCACTCCTTGACGTGTCGGTCGATCGTCGGGCGGGCCGGGTCCGTGCCCATGGCCTGGACGATCCGTGAAGGGCTGGGCCGGCCGAGCTCGGCGGCCAGCCAGGTGCTGGTCTCCACCAGCGATTCGAGGTCCAGTCCGGTCTCGACACCGAGGCCGTGCAGCATCCACACCAGGTCCTCGGTGGCGAGGTTGCCGGTGGCGCTCTCGGCGTACGGGCAGCCGCCGATGCCTCCGGTGGAGGCGTCCACCACGGTCACGCCCTCGCGGAGGGCGGCGAGGGTGTTGGCCAGCGCCTGGCCGTAGGTGTCGTGGAAGTGCACCGCCAGGCGGGAGGGCCCGCCGAAGGCCCCGATCAGCGCGGCCACGTGCCCCGGGGTGCCGACGCCGACGGTGTCGCCCAGCGACAGCTCGGCGCAGCCGAGGTCGAGCAGCCTGCGGCCGACGGCGACCACCTGGCCGATCGGCGTGGGCCCCTCCCACGGGTCGCCGAAGCACATCGAGACGTACGCCCTGACCTTCAGCCCGTGCTCCAGCGCCCGGGCGACCACGGGCTCGAACATCTCGAACTGCGACTCCAGCGTCCGGTTGAGGTTCTTGCGGGCGAACGTCTCGGTGGCGCTGGCGAAGACCGCGATCTCCTGGACGCCGTGCTCCAGCGCCCGGTCGAGGCCGCGCTCGTTCGGCACGAGCACCGGGTAGCGCACCCCGGGCACCCGCTCCATGCCCGCCAGCAGCTCCGAGGCGTCGGCGAGCTGGGGCACCCACTTGGGGTGCACGAAGCTGGTCGTCTCGATGACACGGTGCCCGGCGGCGGCCAGCCGGGCGACGAACTCGGCCTTAACCTCGACGGGGACGACCACCGGCTCGTTCTGCAGCCCGTCTCTGGGCCCGACCTCGTAGACCGTGACCCGCTCCGGCAGCCCCGCCGCCCGGACCATGTACGGCTCCCGCATCATGACTCCTCCGGCCCCGCCGGGAACCCGTACGGCTCCCGCGTCACGCCCGTCCGTCCCGCCGTCGCGGCGCCGTACGGCTCCCGCATCACGCCTCCCCGTCCCGCCGGACGACCGCCAGCACCGCGTCCATGTCGACCGCCTGCCCGGCGCGGACCGGCAGTTCGGCGATCACTCCGTCGACCGGCGCGGTCACGGTGTGCTCCATCTTCATGGCCTCGACGATGAGCAGCGGCTGCCCCTCGGCGACCCGCTCCCCGGCCGTCACCTTGACCACGAGGACCGTGCCGGGCATCGGGCTGCGGACCACTCCGTCCCCGGTGCCGCCCGCGCCCGCCCGGTCACCGGGGTCGCCGAGGTGGTGCCGGGTGAGCGCCCAGGCGTTCCCGTCGCGGCCCAGCCAGACGGTGTCGCCGTCCCGGGCGACGGCGTAGCGCCGCCGGGTCCCGCCGAGGGTGACCAGCAGCTCGTCGCCGTCTCCCGACAGGCTCGCCCGTACGGCCGGCCGGTCCGCGGGCAGGCGGACCTCGGCTCCGGCCGCGGACCCGGGCAGCCCTCGCACCAGCACCTCGGCCACGCCGTCACGGCTCTCCAGCCGCCAGGTGGTCCACGCCGCCTCGCCCAGCCGCCAGCCGTCGGGCACCTCCCACGGGTCGGCCGGCGCCGCGGGCACGCGCTCGCGGTGCAGGACCAGGGCCGCCGCGGCCAGGACGTCGGCGGGGACGGCCTCGTGGGGGACCAGCGCGTCGAGGTGCCGCTCGACCAGGCCGGTGTCGAGCTCTCCGGCGGCCACCCGCGGGTGGGTGATCAGCGCGCGCAGGAAGGCGATGTTGGTCGGCACGCCCAGCACGGTCGTCGCGGCGAGCGCCCCGTCCAGCCGGCGCAGCGCGCTCGCCCGGTCCGGCCCCCAGGCGATGACCTTCGACAGCATCGGGTCGTAGTCGCTGCCGACCACGCCGCCGGTCATCAGGCTGGAATCCACCCGGACGTCGCCGGGCTCGCGCAGCGCCAGGATCCGGCCGCCGGTCGGCAGGAAGCCGCGGGAGGGGTCTTCGGCGTAGACGCGGGCCTCGACCGCGTGGCCGCGCAGCCGCACGTCGTCCTGGGCGAACGGGAGCGGCTCTCCGGCCGCGACCCTGATCTGGAGCTCGACCAGGTCCAGGCCGGTGACCAGCTCGGTGACCGGGTGCTCGACCTGGAGGCGGGTGTTCATCTCCATGAAGTAGTAGGCACCGCTCGCGCCCTCGACGATGAACTCCACCGTCCCGGCGCCGACGTAGCCGACGGATCTGGCGGCCTCGACCGCCGCCGCGCCCATGGCCGCCCGGGCCGCGGCGTCGAGCAGCGGGGAGGGCGCCTCTTCGATGATCTTCTGGTGGCGGCGCTGGAGGCTGCACTCGCGCTCGCCCAGATGGACGACGTTGCCGTGCGCGTCGGCCAGCACCTGGATCTCGATGTGACGGGGGTTGTCCACATACCGCTCGATCAGCAGGGTCGCGTCGCCGAACGCGGCGGCCGCCGTACGGCGGGCGGACTCCAGCGCCTCCGGCAGCTCGGCGGCCGCGCGCACCAGCACCATGCCCTTGCCGCCGCCGCCCGCCGAGGGCTTGATCAGCGCGGGGAAGCCGATCCGTCCGGCGGCGCCGATCAGGTCGTCGCCGGGTTCGGCGCCGCCGGGGACCACCGGGACCCCGGCCGCCGAGACGGTGGCCTTGGCGCGGATCTTGTCGCCCATGGCCTCGATGGCCGACGGCGGCGGGCCGATGAACACCAGCCCGGCCTCGGCGCACCGCCGGGCGAAGGCCGTGTTCTCGGCCAGGAACCCGTATCCGGGGTGCACGGCCTGGGCCCCGGACGCCGCGGCGGCCTCCAGGATCCGGTCCGCGTCGAGGTAGCCGCCGCCGAGCCGGAGCGCGACGTCGGCCTCACGGACGTGCCGCGCGCCGGCGTCGGCGTCGCTGTGGACGGCGACGGAGCGGATGCCCATCTCCCGGAGCGTGCGGATGATCCGCAGGGCGATCTCGCCCCGGTTGGCGATGAGGACGGTGTCGAACATCATGAGCGGCCCCCGCGAGGCGGTTGGGGAGCGGGTGAGTGAGTCATGGGCGGTCACATCCGGAAGACGCCGTAGCCGACGGGGTCGAGAGGGGCGTTGGCCGAGGCCGACAGGGCCAGCCCGAGGACGGTGCGGGTGTCGAGGGGGTCGATGACGCCGTCGTCCCAGAGGCGGGCGGTGGAGTAGTAGGGGTTGCCCTGGTCCTCGTACTGCCTGCGGATGGCGTCGGGGTCGGCGTTGCCGACCGTGGAGAGCACGTTCGCGGCCTGCTCGCCGCCCATCACGGAGATGCGCGCGTTGGGCCACATCCACAGGAACCGGGGTGAGTAGGCGCGCCCGGCCATCGCGTAGTTGCCCGCGCCGAACGAGCCGCCGACGACCACGGTGAACTTGGGCACCCGGGCGCAGGCGACGGCGGTGACCATCTTGGCGCCGTGTTTGGCGATGCCTGCGGCCTCGTAGGCCTTGCCGACCATGAACCCGCTGATGTTCTGCAGGAACACCAGGGGGACGGCGCGGCGGTCGCACAGCTCGATGAAGTGCGCGCCCTTGAGCGCGGACTCGCCGAACAGGATGCCGTTGTTGGCCACGATCCCGACCGGGTGGCCGTGGATGTGGGCGAAGCCGGTGACGAGCGTGGCGCCGTACTCGGCCTTGAACTCCAGGAACCGGCTGCCGTCCACGACGCGGGCGATGATCTCACGCACGTCGTACGGCGTGCGGGTGTCGGCGGGGACGATCCCGTAGAGGTCGCGGGGATCGTGGGCCGGCTCCTCGGCGGGGACGCGCTGCCAGGGCGCCGGGGAGCGCGGGGCGAGGGTGGCCACGATGTCGCGGACGATCCGCAGCGCGTGGGGGTCGTCCTCGGCGAGGTGGTCGGTGACGCCGCTGACCCGGGCGTGCAGGTCGCCGCCGCCCAGCTCCTCGGCTGTGACCTCCTCCCCGGTCGCCGCCTTCACCAGCGGCGGGCCGCCCAGGAAGATCGTGCCCTGGTTGCGGACGATCACCGCCTCGTCGCTCATGGCCGGGACGTAGGCGCCGCCCGCGGTGCAGGAGCCGAGCACCGCGGCGATCTGCGGGATGCCGCGCGCCGACATGGTGGCCTGGTTGTAGAAGATGCGGCCGAAGTGCTCGCGGTCGGGGAAGACCTCGTCCTGCTTGGGCAGGAACGCCCCGCCGGAGTCGACGAGGTAGACGCACGGCAGGTTGTTGTGGAGGGCGACCTCCTGGGCCCGCAGGTGCTTCTTGACCGTGATCGGGTAGTAGGTGCCGCCCTTGACCGTGGCGTCGTTGGCGACGACCACGCACTCGCGTCCGGAGACGCGGCCCACGCCGGTGATGATCCCGGCCGCGGGGGCCTCGTCGCCGTACAGTCCGTTGGCGGCGAGCTGGGAGAGCTCCAGGAAACGCGAGCCCGGGTCGAGCAGGGTGTCCACCCGGTCGCGGGGCAGCAGCTTGCCCCGCGAGACGTGCCTGGCCCGTGACTTCTCCGGACCTCCCAGCCCCGCGGCCGCGAGCCGTTCTCGCAGGTCGGCGGCCAAGCGCTCATTGACTTCCGCGTTGCCCTTGAATTCCTCGCCGCCCGGGTCGCAGGTGCTTCGCAGCACCGGCCAGCCACTCATGCGAGCCTCCTGTCCGGCTCCGTCGCCGTGGGTTAGCGGTCACTAACTTCACCATCGATGTTAGTCATCATTAACGTCACCGTCTACCATGCGAGATGTGACGACTGCCCAGACCTCCTCCCGCAACCGTGGGTCCCGGCGCGCGGAGATCCTGGAGGCCGCCGCCGAGCTGTTCGCGGCCCGCGGCTTCCACGGCACCTCCATCGAGGACATCGGCGGCGCGGTCGGCACCTCGGGTCCCGCCCTCTACCGGCACTTCAGCGGCAAGGAGGCCCTGCTGGCGGAGATGCTGCTGGACATCAGCGAGCGCCTGCACACCTCGGCGGCGGGCCGCGTGACCGGAGCTCCCGACGCCGAGCACGCCCTCGACTCGCTGCTGGCCGGCCAGATCGAGTTCGCGCTCAGCCATCCCGCGCTGATCACCGTGCACGACCGCGAACTGGACAACGTCCCCGAGCCCGCCCGCCGCCAGATCCGTCGCCTGCAGCGCCTCTACGTGGAGGAGTGGGTCACCGTGCTGAGCGAGCTCTACCCGGCCTGCCCCCCGCCGCGCCTGCGGGCCGCGACCCACGCCGTCTTCGGCCTGCTCAACTCCACCCCGCACAGCGCGGGCGAGCTCACGTCCGAGGCGATGGCCCAGCTGCTGCGGGGCATGGCCCGCGCCGCGCTCGCCGCCGTGCAAAGTTAGCGTCTATTAACATCAAGGGATCTCCAACGGCCTGCTCCCCCGGGTGACGCCCGTGGCCGCCCGCCCGGCGGCCACAGGCGTCACCGTCTCAGCCGCTCTCGTGGCGGCGCTGGCACTCCATGCAGAAACGGGCCAGGGGCCGGGCCTTCAGCCGTTCGAAGGGGATCCCCAGGCCGCAGCCGTCGCACCGGCCGTAGGTCAGCTCGGCGATGTCCCGCAGGGCGTGTCGCACGACGGCGGTGCTCCGCTCGGCGGAGACGATGTCGGCCAGGAGCTCCGGCTTCGCCGAGACCTCCACCGCGTCGTCGTTCACCGCGGCCTCCAGCTCGGCGAGCTGCTTGGTCCAGCGGAACAGCTGCTCTTCGAGCTCCTCACGGATGATGTTGAGCTGGACGGCGCTGAGGTGGATGTCGACAGACATGATGTTCGGGTCCTTTCGGAAGACGCGTGAAGCGAAGAAGACACGTGAAGCGGTGAAGGTGAAGAGGCGCGCGAGTATCGGAGCGCGCCGAGGACGGCGTCCGGTCCGGCTACGGACGTGCCGGCCCGGCCTGCTCACCGGGCGTGACGGCCCGGCCGGCTCACCGAGCGCCGACCTGTCCCGGCTCACCGGACGCGACAGCCCGGTCGGGCCGCGGGGCACGGCCCGACTCCGGGACCGTGCCCCGCGCCGCCGCCCGGAGGACGGCGTGGCATGCGCGGACGGCACGGCAGGCTTGGACAGGCACGGACGGCGCAGGCAGCACGGACGGCGCAACGCACGGACGGCATCGCGCCGGGTACGGCAGGCGCGTCGCGGCCCCCGCGGCGCGGCGGACGCCCCGCGTGTCGGCAGAGACCGGCCGCCCGGAGTCCGGTCGTTCGGCCGGCATGCCGATCCCGGCGGCCCGCCCGGTATGCCGGCGGCGAGGACGGGTCCGGCCCGCCCGCCGCCGTGGACCCCGGCATGTGGCCGCCCCCGGCGGGGCGGTCCCGGACGGCGAGCCGCCCGCACCACATGGCCCGGGACCCCTGCCTGGCCCGCGGCCCGATGGAGATGGGCCGGGACCCCTGCCGGGCCCGCGGCCCGGTGGAGACCGGAGAAGCCCAGTGGAGACCGGAGAAGAGGAGGGTCTAGGAGAGTGGCGGGCTGCGCAGGGTGACGATCCGCTGGATCGTACGCCGGGGATTAGCCGCCGGGCCCGCGTTCAGCCAGGCGAGCAGCACCAGGAGAGGGGACGCCACGGCGGCGACCACGGCCAGGAGGTGACGGAGCTGTCCCGGCGTCGGCAGGTGCTCCGTCCCGCTCGGCGTGAGCCTCGGCGCGGTCGACTGGTGCGCGCCGGCGGGCGGCGGGACCCAGAGACCGGTGTCGGCCCCGGCGTGACGCCATCCGCCGGACCACGGGGAAGGGGCGACGGCGGACAGGACGACCGCGAGAACGAGGCCCACCACGGCCGCTGCGGCAGTGGGCCTGGGTGTGACCCACCGCGGTTCCCTCATCGTCTCGACCATAGCCCACTCCCCGTGAAAGGGCACTTCACGCGGAGGGTCACATGGGCAGGGACGCGGGGGCGGCCGCCGGGGGGTCCGTCACCATCGGCCGAGGGGCCGGGACGCGTTCCATCGGGAGCGGGATCACCGACACGCAGTCGTACTGGGGACACGACGTGGTGACGCACTCCCTGGGGGAGGGCACGCAGATCCGGCCGGCGCCGCAGCGGGCGGTCGCGCACGAGGACGTGGGCGGGCAGGCGACGGCCGGCGCCACGGCGCCGGCGACCTGCGGACCGGCCGCCCACGCGGCCGGCGCGGCGACCGTCAGTCCGGCCGCGACGGCCGCGGCCAGGGTCAGTTCTCGAAGCATCTCTCCCCCGTTGGCATGATCGGCTCCGGCTCTCAGACGATGCTCGCATCGGCCGTGTCTGCTACCGGCAAAGCGACGCCCCGCAATCGGAGCGCTTGCCCCCCGGGAGTGTTGTCCCTTCGGAGCGCCTGTCCCTTGTCTCCCGGAGCGCGCGGATCCCTCCGGAGCATGCGAGCGGCCCGGGTGCTCGAGCACCCGGGCCGCCGTCTGTCAGGTCCGCTCACGGGGAGCGGACCCCGATCTCACCTCAGCGCCTGACGACCTTGACGTAGTCGCTCTGGCTGGAGTCACCGTAGAAGTCGCCGTCGCCCTTGAAGACGAACTTCCAGTAACCGGACTTGTAGGCCCTGGTCTTGGTGTAGAGGTTGCCGCTGCCGTTGGACCGCGTGGTCTTGACGTAGCTCCACGTGTGCGAGCCCTTGGCCTTGAAGTACAGCGCGACCTTGGCGCGGTAGCCCTCCCAGCCCGAGGTGTCGTCGACCTGGAGCTTGCCGGTGAACTTCAGGTAGCGGCCGTAGCGGATGGGCTCCGGCGAGGCGTTGAACTTGATGACGCGGCTGGCCTCGCGCTCCGGCTCCGGCTGGTGCCCGCGGACCGTCACGTGGTCGGCGTAGCTGCTGCTGCCCTTGACTCCGTCGTTGCCGGCGAACTCGGCACGCCAGTGACCGGAACGCTTGGCGGTCACGTCGGCGCCGAAGCGGCCGTAGCGGTCGGTCCAGTCACTGGCCACGTGGTCCCAGCGGGTGGAACCGTTGGCGCGGAACAGGATGGCGACCTTCTTGCCGGAGTAGCCGTCCCAGCCGTGCCGGGTGTCGAGCTGCAGGCGTCCACGGACGCTCAGCCGGTCACCCTCGTCCACCGGGTCGGGCCGGGCGCCGAAGTCGACGATCCGGCTGTCGACGACCTTGGGGGCGTTCCTGACGTCGACGCGGTCGGTGTCGCTGACCGACGAGCCGGCGCCGCCGTTGCCGGCGAACTCCGCACGCCACCAGCCGGTGGCCTCGGCCTTGACCCTGGCCTTGAACCAGCCGCTGCGGCCGGTCTCGATCTTGGCGACGTGCCGGAAGGCGTCGGTGCCCTGCTCCCGGAAGGTGATCGTCAGGGGCTGGCCGCCGTAGCCGCTCCAGCCGCCGCTGTCACGCAGCAGCTTGCCGGAGACCTCGATGGCGCCGCCCTTGGCGACGTCGTCGGGAGAGGCGTCGAAGTTGACGATCTTGGTGTCGAGGACCTTCCTGACGTCGACGGTGAACTTGCCGCGCGTCGAGTCCTCCTTGCCGTCGCCGCTGTGGGCGATCGCGAGGAAGCTCCACTGCCCGGCGGTGCTCTTGGCGTCGAACGTCCTGGAGGCGGTCCACTTGGTCTCGGTGCCGTGCGGGCTGGGCTTGACGTCGAGCGAGGTCCACGCGCCGACGCCCGGCGCCTTGATCTGGAACTCGGCCTTGCCCGCGGCGGTCGTGGTGAAGCTGAACTTCGCCGTGACCGGCGATCCGGTCACCACGACCGGGCTCGGATCGATCTCCACATTGGAGACGACGGGGTCCGCTGAGGTCCCCGCCACAGCCGTCGCGGAAGGAGCGAGAGCGACTGCTCCGGCTCCCATGGCCACCGCGACGATGATGGCTCGGGTGCGTTGCAACATTCGGGTTGTCCATCCTCCCCGTTGGCTGAACGCGGCATGAGGGTGCCACGTTGCTTCTCTCAAGTAGACGTACAAGGAAGGCAATTGGTTGATAGATCTGACAAGTTGTTATTAATAACTGTCGAATAGGACCGGTCCACAGCCCTCCGAGGGCCCAAAGACGCCAAGCTCCGGGACGGCGACCATCGATGGGGACATAATCGAGCTGTGGCGCGTGACACTGTTGAGACCCACTTCACCGAGGCTGTGGCCGCCCTGACCCCGGGGCCTCCGCGTGATCCCGGCATGCCCGTGCGGGAGGGGACCGCCCTGACCGGGGCCCGCTGCCGGGAGCTGTTCGAGTTCCAGCTGGGCAGCAGGCTCCTGGACGTCACCGCGCGCTGGCTGCGCGAGCACGGCGAGGGTTTCTACACCATCGGCTCGGCCGGGCACGAGGGCAACGTCGCCGTCGCCGCCGCGGTGCGCGCCACCGACCCCGCGCTGCTGCACTACCGCTCCGGGGCCTTCTACCTGGCCCGGTCCGCGATGGCCGGGCGCCTGCCGGAGGAGGGGCTGCGCGATGTGCTGCTCGGCCTGACCGCCTCGGCGGAGGAGCCGATCGCGGGCGGCCGCCACAAAGTCTTCGGCCACCCCGACCTGGCGGTGATCCCGCAGACCTCCACGATCGCCAGCCACCTGCCGCGCGCGGTGGGCGTGGCCTTCGCCATCGAGCGCGCCCGCCAGCTCGGCCTCACGGGCGCGTGGCCCGGCGACGCGATAGCGGTGTGCGGCTTCGGCGACGCCTCCGCCAACCACGCCAGCGCCCTGTCCGGCCTCAACACCGCCGCCTACGCCTCCTACCAGGGGCTGGCCATGCCGCTGCTGTTCGTCTGCGAGGACAACGGCCTGGGCATCAGCGTGCGGACCCCGAACGGCTGGGTGGAGGCCGCCCGCCACCGGCTGCTGGAATACTTCGAGGCCGACGGCTGCGACCTGGCCGACGTCCACGACGTGGCGGCGTCCGCCGCCGAGCACGTCCGCAGGCACCGCTCCCCCGCCCTGCTGCACATCAGCACCGTCCGGCTGATGGGCCACGCCGGCTCCGACGTGGAGCTGTCCTACCGGACCAAGCGGGAGATCAACGCCGACCTGGAGCGCGACCCGCTCGTCACCACCGCCCGGCTCATCGTGGAGGCGGGCCTGGCCACCCCCGACGAGCTGCTGCTGCGTTACGAGACGACGCGGGAGCACCTGCTCAAGATGGCCATGGAGAGCTCCCGGCGGCCCCGGCTGACCTCGGCCGCCGACATCACCGCACCGCTGGCCCCCCGCACCCCCGAGGCCGTCGCCCCGGCCAGCGCGGTGTCGGCGACCGCCAGGGAGCGGGCCTTCGGCGGCAGGCTGCCCGAGCAGGAGGGCCCGCTGACCCTCTCCCAGGCGATCAACCGGACGCTGGCCGACACCCTGGCCGCCCACCCCGACGTGTTGGTCTTCGGCGAGGACGTGGCCCGCAAGGGCGGCGTCTACGGCGTCACCCGCGGCCTGCAGAAGCGCTTCGGCGCGGGCCGGGTGTTCGACACCCTCCTCGACGAGCAGGCCGTGCTCGGCCTGGCCCTCGGATCGGGCGTCTCCGGGCTGCTGCCGGTGCCCGAGATCCAATATCTCGCCTACCTGCACAACGCGCTGGACCAGATCCGGGGCGAGGCCGCGACGCTGCCCTTCTTCTCCCGCGGGGCCTTCCGCAACCCGATGGTGGTCCGCGTCGCCTCCTACGCCTACCAGAAGGGCTTCGGCGGCCACTTCCACAACGACAACTCCGTGGCCGCGCTGCGCGACATCCCCGGCCTGGTCGTGGCCTCCCCCGCGCGGCCCGACGACGCGGCCTCCATGCTGCGCACCTGCCTGGCCGCCGCCCGCACCGACGGCAGCGTCTGCGTCTTCCTGGAGCCGATCGCCCTCTACAACACCCGTGACCTGTTCGACGACGGCGACGGCGGCTGGCTGTCACCATACGTGCCGCCGGCCCGCTGGGCCGAGACGCACATCCCGATCGGCCGCGCCCGCAGCTACGGCGACGGCCGCGACCTGACCATCGTGACCTTCGGCAACGGCCTGCGGATGAGCCTGCGCGCCGCGGTCAGGCTCACCGCGGAGGACTACAGCTGCCGGGTGCTGGACCTGCGCTGGCTGTCGCCGCTCCCGATCGACGACCTGCTGCGCGCGGCGGAGCTGACCGGCAAGGTGCTGATCGCCGACGAGACCCGCCGCACCGGCGGCGTCTCGGAGAGCATCGTCGCCGAGCTGCTCGACGCCGGCTTCACCGGCAAGATCGCCCGGGTTACCTCGGCCGACAGCTTCATCCCCCTGGGCGACGCCGCCCGGCACGTGCTGCTGTCGGAGAGCGACATCGAGGACGCCGCCCGCAAGCTGCTGGGCTGAGCCCGCCGCGGGAGACCGGCGCCGGACCGCCGGGCGGCACGGATCTTCTCATATTCAGCATGGCCGGATATTGCGAATATCGCCGGCTAATTCCCCCGCCCATCCGGCGCCACTATAGCAAAATGTCCAAACAATCCCTTTTATCGCATTCGAATACCTATCGAGGTGGAGACTATATCCAGCCCTCATAGCTCGCGACGGGAATTCACTGGCGGAATCCACCGCACTGCTTTACCGTCTCATAGCGCAGCATGCGTCACGAAAATCATTCTTTTCACGCATGGAGGGTCGATCGATGGTCTCCGTCAATCAGGGCGCCTGGGTGCCCGGAACCGACACCTACCGATACGGCTACAACTCGGTCCCCAACATCCCGATCACCGGCGCGCCGGCCGACGCCAACTTCCGGCGCTGGTCGATGTCGCACGACGGCAGCGCCTACCGCCTCTATGTCTTCAAGGGCAGTAACCGCGACACCCTCTACCAGTTCGCCTGGAACGGGACGTCATACGCCTACGGCCACAACTCGATCCCGGTGCTCACCCTGACGAACATGCCCGCCGACGCCGACAGCGGCAGCATCTCGCTGCTGCACAGCGGCGAGGCCTACCACGCCTACCTGCGCCGGCTCGGCGACCCCACCACCCTCTACCAGTTCGTCTGGGTGCCGGGAACGTCGACCTATCAGTGGTCGTACGGCAACTACATCCCCACCCTCAAGGTCACCGGTTTCCCGGCCGACACCGACTGGTCGCGCTGGACGATGCTGCACGACGGCAGCGCCTACCGCCTCTACGCCTTCCAGTACGGGCACAACGACATGATCTCCCAGGGCTCGTGGAACGCCGCCGCGAACGAATACCAGTACGGCCACAACTCCGTCCCCCATCTGAAACTGGAAGGCTATCCGGCCAACAGCGACGTCGGCCGGGCGGCGATGCTGCACGACGGCACCGCCTACCGCTTCTACTTCCAGACGCTCTAAACGCCGCCGCCTCGCCGGGCCCACCCGGCGAGGCGTTCCCGGCGCACGAGAAGAGAAATGCCCCGGCCGCCTGACGGCCGGGGCATTTTCGGCGCCCAAAAGAGCCGGGCCGCCATCTTCCGTATCACTTACAACGCGTTTCGAGATGGATGCGAAATTTCTTCTTCGCGCGAATCAGTGGTCCGGCGGGAGGCGGTTCACGGCCGGCTCCAGGACTCCGGGCGCGAACATGCCGGTGCCCGGCGTGTCATAACGCTGGGCGGCATCGACGTCCCAGATCTCTTCCTGTCGCATGTCGCCAACGATGTCCGTGGCCACAGGCGTTGTCCGATGTCTTTGCGGCCCCGCAGGCCCGGACGCGTTCACGACGTCGGCCGGGCGCGGCCCTGCCGCCGGCCGGGAGCACGGCCACACCGGCCCGGGGCGTCGGCCTCTAGGATGCAACGCCGCCGCGTTCGAGCCGGACGGGGCCGGCCCCGGTGCCGCCGCGGACGGAGCGGCCTCGGCGCCGTCAGAGGTCTGCCATCAGCCGGTGAGTCACCGGAGGAAGAGGTTGAGAAGTGAGTGGCCAGGTACCCGCCGAGTTGCTGGAGATAGCCGACGCGCTCATGCCGGGTGTCTCCCTTGCCGGGGCACGGTTGCGTAAGGGCGGGATGCACGACGTCGTCCTGCTCCCGGGGGTCGCGGCGGTGCGGGTCAGCCGGCGCCCGTCGGGGGCGGAGGCCCTGCCGCGCCGGACCGAGCTGCTGCGGGTGATCGCGGCGTCCGGGCTGCCGTTCGCGGTGCCGGAGCCGCTGACGCCGGTGACGGTGTTCGGGGATCGCGCGGCCGTCGCCGTCTCGTGGCTCGACGGCGCCGGGATGCCCGACGGCGAGGGTGATCCGGTTCGGATCGGCGAGCTTCTCCGGGCGCTGCGAGAGCTTGCCGTCACTCCAGAGTTGCGAGCCGTGCTGGGCACGCCGCGGACGTACACCGACGGTCATCACTGGGCCGACATCCTGGCCGAAGAGGTCATTCCGCGCCTGCCCGGCAAGTGGCGCGACGAAGGCCGACGGCGCCTCGAGGACGCGCTGGCCCTGGAACCGGTCCCGGACTGTCTCATCCACGGCGATCTCGGCGGAGACAACATCCACTGGAGTGCCGACGGCAAGCTGATCGGCGTCCTGGACTGGGACCGGGCCCATCTGTTCGACCCGGCGGTCGACGCCGCCACCGTCGGCTGGCTGCACGGCTGGGACAACCTCTGTGAAGCCGTCGACAGCGCCACTTACCGGCGTGCCCGGGTCTGGGACCGGACGTTCGGTGTCACTCATCTCGTCGCGGCGCTCGACGGCAGACCACTGGCGCACACCGACAGCTATGTGCGGCACATCGTCGCGTGGCTGGAACAGAGCGCCGACCAGGGCGGCCGGGCCTGAACTCCGGAGAACGCCGTCGCGGCCCACGGCGGGCCGGGAGCCGCGAAACCCACCCCGCCCCCGCGGAATCGTGTTGAATTGGCCACACAGTGTCACGGACCCCCGGACCGGTTCGCGCACCGACGATCCTCCGTCGATTCCCAAGCAGGAGATACCATGCCCGACGTGGCGATGAAGAGCACCGGTCAGCGCGTGACAGACCTCGAATCCTGGGCGTTCAGGGCAGGTTGGGACCTGGCCGGCATCAAGGAGACGCTGGACGATCTCCCCGCGATCGTCCGGGAGGAGGTCATGGCGTACGCCTCTCCGATGTTCGAAGAGGTCATGAACAGGATGGCCACCAGAGAGGACCTCTCGGCGCTCGCCGTCAAAGTGGGCGGTCTGGAGACCAGGGTCGACACCCTGGACGCCAAGGTCGACGCCCTGACCGACCGGATGACCTCCATGGAGGGCCGGATGGACTCCATGGACGGGAAGCTCGACCTCATCCTGGCCAAGCTCGGCTGACCTTCCGTGCAGGAGCGCCGAGCCCTGCTCCGGCGCTCCTGCACGTCCCCGCGCGTGGGGTGGTCACCCATCCGGAACCTCCCGGCCCGCCGAGAGCTCCCGGCGTCCCGGCGCACGGCGTGCGGGCTTCACAGCCAGTCGCGGCGTTTGAAGACCAGATACAGGGTCATGCAGACACCGGCCATCAGCAGCACGGCGAACGGGTAGCCCAGCGCCCAGTGGATCTCGGGCATCACCTCGAAGTTCATGCCGTAGATGGTGCCGACGAGGGTGGGGGCGAACAGGATGGCGGCCCAGGCGGAGATCTTCTTGACCTCCTCGTTCTGGGCGTTGCTGGCCTCGGTGAGGTTGGTCATGTGCTCGTTCTGGGCCTGGGCGACCATGGTCGAGTTGACCACGAGGATGTCGTGGAGCATCTGGCGGAAGCCGCTGACCCGCTCCGCCACGGTGATCGCGTGATCGGCGACGTCGCGCAGGTATCTCTGCAGCTCCTGGTCCACCCCGTATTTGTCCGCCCCCGCGACGAACCCCTCGATCATGCCGAGCAGCGGCCGGGTGGCCCGCTGGAACTCGATCACCTCGCGCGAGAGCTCGTAGATGCGGCGGGAGACGCCGGGCTCGTTGCCGAAGACCTGGACCTCGATCTCGTCGATGTCGTTCTGCAGGCCGGCGACCACGGGCGCGTAGCCGTCCACGACCGCGTCCATGACGGCGTAGAGCACCGCCTGCGGGCCCTGACGGAGCAGTTCGGGATCGCTCTCCATCCGGCGGCGGACCTGCGACAGGTCGGGGGCCTCGCTGTGCCGTACGGTGATCACGAAGTTCTGGCCGATGAACAGGTGCAGCTCGCCGAAGTCGACCTCCTCGGCCTCGTCGACGTATCTGGCCGGACGGAGCACCACGAACAGCGTGTCGCCGTAGCGGTCGGCCTTGGGCCGCTGGTGGGCGACGATGGCGTCCTCGACGGCCAGCTCGTGCAGGTCGAACTCCTCGGCCACGTTGAAGATCACCGCGTCCGCCGGCCGGTAGAAGCCGATCCAGGCCATGCTGTCGGGGGTGTTCTTCAAGCACTCGAAGGCCTCGGGCAGTGATGCGGGCGTGGCGGTCCGCCGGCCGTTCACGTAGACGGCGTTGTCGATGACGCGCGAGCGGGGCGCGGGCGGCTCGTCACCGGCCGGACGCGGGTCCATCGACCGCTCGGGAGAGTCCCGCACGGCTCCGGGACGCCCACGCGTCAGACTCCGCATCCCCCGAACCCGCCGATCAGTCACATCCGTCTCCTCATCCGGCCGCCATGAACTCCTCCAGCGACCGCAACGCCCTACCCCGGATCGTCGCCCGGAACATCGGGGTCCAGCCGAGGAAGAGACCGACCGGCCTGCCCAGGGCCATTTTGGACCAGTGCTTGAAGTCGAAGTCGTCATGGTGCCGGACGATCAGGCCGTCCTCGAACCGGAACAGGGCGTCGATCTCGTTGACGACCTCCCTGCCCGTCGTGCCGAAGGTGTAACGGGCCGTCCAGTGTGCCGCGCCGTCGTGGTCGCGCGCGCTGACGTCGCCGACGCTCACGCCGATGTCGCGGTTGCGCCCGAGCAGCATCCGCCACATGCCCATGACCCTGTCGCGCCCTTCCAGGTCCTGGAAGACGGGGTCTCCGAAGGTGACGTCGGGGTGGTAGCAGCGCTCCATCGCGTCGGTGTCGCGGCGTCCGAAGGCACCGTAGAAGGTCCTGATGAGCGCTGCGTTCTGGTCGTTCACTCGGGTCTCCCGATCATCGATTTCCCGTTGACCGAGTGTAATCGGGGGTGAGACCGAGCAGGTGGGCGGCGTTGTCCCAGCACACCGCCCGCAGCCAGTCGTCGCCGAGGTCCAGGCGCTCCAGCGCGTGGAGCTGGTGGGCGTAGGGGTGGGGGACGGTCGGGAAGTCGCTGCCGAGCAGGACCTTGCCGGCCAGGCCCAGCTCGCGCAGGCGCGGCCCGAGGCGGCCGGGGAAGGGCATGCCGCGCTCGGCGAAGTCGGTGAAGGTCATCGTGGTGTCGAGCCGCACGTCCGGGTACGCCTCGGCCAGCTGGAAGAACTCGTCGTACTCCGGCATGCCGAGGTGGGCGACGACCGCCGCCAGGCGGGGGTGGCGGGCCAGCACCCCGGCGATCGGCACCGGGCCGGTGCAGCGGCCCGGGACCGGGATCGAGCTGGCGTGGACCACCACCGGGACGCCCCGGTCGGCCAGCAGCCCCCACACCTCGTCGATCTCCTTGAGCCTGGGGTCGAAGTCCCCCACCTGCAGATGGACCTTGAAGACGCGCGCCCCCCGGTCGAGCGCGTCCCGCACGTAGCCGAGGACTCCAGGTTCGGGGTAGAAGGTGGCCGAGGGGAGACACCCGGGGGTACGCCGTGCGAAGTCGAGGGTCCAGGCGTTGAGGTCGGCCGCCATGCCGGGCCGGTGCGCGTAGGCCAGGGCGGGGAAGACCCGCACCCCGAGCTCCCGCAGCCGGGCGACCCGCTCCTCGGCGGGCAGCCGGTAGTGGATCGGCCACCCCGCCCCCATCAGCGGGCCGCCGTGGTCGAAGTGGTGCCAGACCCGGCGCTCCATACGCTCGGGCAGGAAGTGGACATGCACGTCCGCCAGACCGGGCAGCCCCAGTCTCCGCCACCAGGCGGGGACGTCGGCGTCGGCGAGTTCCGGAATCATGTTCTGCACGTCCCGACTTTATCGCCGGCACACCGGATGTCATGGGACGCTCTTGTCCCGACGCCGTTAAGGAGAAGTGATCGTTGTCCGAGGTCTGGGTGACTCTGACCACGCCCCAGCCGGGGCCTCCCCTGTGGATCGTGCTGTCGGCCGCGCTGACCGCGCTGGCCGTGGTGACGTGGTCCACCTCGTGGCAGCTCTCCCGGGGCCTGATCACGATCGCGCACGAGGGCGGGCACGCGCTGACGGCGCTGCTCACCCGGCGCAAGCTGCAGGGCGTCCGGCTGCACTCCGATACATCGGAAGTTGAGTCATCCAAACCGTTCTCGTATCCTGGTCTTAACCCCCAACACCAGGGAGAACGACTTGCGCGTACTGGCAGTGAAGCGGATCAGCAGGGACACTGAGCAGTCCTCATCGCTCGACCGTCAGGAAGTTCGCCTTGCAAAGGCGATCCGAAAGGGCAACCACACGGTGGCTGGCTGGGTTGAGGACGCCACGGTCTCCGGAGCGGTCAACCTCGACAAGCGCAAAAGCCTTGGCCAGTGGCTGCGGGAGCCACTGATCCACGAGTGGGACGCCATGATGGTCACCAAGCAGGACCGAATCACCCGCGATGACCTGCATTGGGCCGCCTTCGTCGGCTGGATACTGGACCACGGCAAAACCGTCTTTGTCCTCGACGACCCCAGCTTCGACATCACCACGCCCAACGGGCGGCTCATCGCGATGGTGAAAGCCACACAGGCCGCCAATTACCGCAACGCTGTCAAGGCCAACAAACTCGACCAACTTGAGTGGTACCGCGAGGAGATGCTGTGGTCCGGAGGCACCTGGCCCTTCGGCTACCGCGCGGTCCGCATCATCCACCGAGATGTCAAGCGCTGGCGACTCGACCTCGACCCCGTCAACGCCCCCCTCGTCCGGGAGGCGTACGACCGCCTGGTGAACAAGGGGCACTCCCTGCGCATGGTCGTCGTGGACTGGAATGAGCGAGGCGTCCTGACCGCCACCGACTACCAGCGGTACGTCAACGCCGCCGAGGGGCGTGAGGGTGTCAAGACCGAACTCAAGAACAAGAAGTGGTCCAACACCGTCCTGAGGGTGGCCCTGACCAGGCCCACGCTCATGGGCTACGCGATCCACAGAGGTGAGATCGTCAGGAAGGACGGGCTACCCGTGCGATGGGCCGAACCCATCCTCACCCCTGCGGAGTTCGACAAGCTCCAAGAGGTGATCCACCAGCGGGGCGACGCCAACCGGAACATCACCCCGAAGGCCACGCCGTGGGCCGGTCTCTTCTACTGCGCCTGTGGCCTAGTGCTCCACTCCAACTCCGCCGCACGCAAGCGGAAAGATGGCTCGGTCCGGCAACATTTCTACATGCTGTGCAAGTCCCGGCAACTCGCCCCATGCCCCTACTACGGGTCGTGGCGACTGGACACCATCCGAGACTTCCTGGAGGAAGCCTTCCTCGACACCGCAGGAGACCTGGAGATCACGGCTAAGACCTACGTCCCAGGCTCCGACAGGTCGGCTGACATCCGACAACTCCGAGACGCCCTGGACAACCTCACCGGCAACCTCATCCACCTGAAGCCAGGAAGCGCCGGTGCCCAAACGGTGATCAAGGCCATCGGGGAACACGAGGTCGCCCTGGCCGAGCTTGAGGCCGTGCCAGTGGTGCCCTCCCGCTGGGAGGAGACCGGAACCGGCCAGACGTTCCGCCAGTTCTGGGAGCGTAATCCCGACTGGGAGACTCGCTGCGATCTCCTACGTAAGACCGGAGTCCGGGTGTACGTGGGAGGCACCCTGAAGGCACCAGACCTTGACCTGTTCTTCCCCGAAGACCTCCAACGGCGCATCACCGACGCCCTCTCCGATGCTGTAGCCCCAGGCTTCCGGGAGGAGGTCGACCGCTGGGCCGGGACCGCTATGGCAGAGCGCAGGGAGCGCGAGGCGGCCCTGCGGGAGGATGCCATAAAGGCGACACGGGGAACACGGGACCTAGCCCACTGGGACTAATCCCGGAAAGTCCGCTCTATAGGTAGGTGAGCAGGGGGAGGCAGGCAACAGCCGGTCTCCCCTCAACTTGTTCCGGACCTTTTCGGAAAAGTCCGCACCATTACTTGGTGGGAAGGGCAGAGGAGCGGCGCACCCATTCAGCGCGCTCTAGCCCCACCCCCGACCAGTACGGACCCTCCCGGAAAAGTCCACCCTTGGGGCACCCCAACCCCCTCGTGGGGGGTAAGGGGGGTACCTAGTTAGTTAACTAGTTTCTAAGAAACACCGAAGGTGTTTCGTTAGATCGTTAGCTACCTAGTCCTACCAAGGATCGGCCTGTAGGCCGATCCAACAGGGTTCTTACTTCTCACTCCAACACCTCCTTACGTCTCCGACTCCGGAGGTGAGATTGCCCAAAGCACCTTCCAAGTGCCTGGAGAAGGGCTGCCGACAGGCAGCCACCAACCAGGGCAAGTGCCCAACGCACTACGTGCCCTGGGCCCAGACAAGCCCACGGAACCAGACGCGGCCCAAGAACGCCGCGACGCTGATGCGTCGAGCCCGACGTCGAGACCGAGAGCGCTGCTACGTCTGTGGCGGCCCCGGTCGGATCGTGGACCACATCGACCCGGTCGCCTTCGGAGGCTCCTGGGATCTGAGCAACCTGGCCTGCATCTGCGATGCCTGCCACCAATCCAAGAGCCGCGAGGAGGCTGCCCGAGGTCGGGCGCGTAACCGATGACCAATGCAAACTGCGGCCCTGGCGGCTTCTGCGGGTACTGCGACGTCCCCTGCTTCCTCCGGGGCCAGGAAGACGACTCCTTCGACGCGCTCCTTGAGCGCGGGCCTGAGGGCGACTTCGAGGAGTTCGCTGAGGACCTGGAGTCCTCAGACTCTGAGGCTCTTGGTTGCCCCCGATGGGGCGACCCTGACGCCGACTGCGACGAGTGCGACAGCAACTTCTTCTGCTTCAACGACTACGAGTCTCCTGAAGCTTGATCACCAGATGGGTAGCCCGAGCGATACCGAGCTTCTAGCCGGTGGGCACAGGCATGGTGCGTGTGAGGGCGGGTTCCGCGCACCACATACTTCTTTCTTCTAACAGGAGGTTGGTACACATGACGGCTGAGCGAGGCAAGCCGGCCAGCGAGCAGGCCGTCAAGGCTGGCGCCAAGCGGAAGGTCGAGGGTGCCAAGCCGACCCTCGTGATCGTGGACGAGGTCCACACGCTTGTCCTGCCCCCCGGCTTCGAGCACCGCTCCGCCCGCGCCCGGTACAGGGCCTCCGAGGAGTCCTGATGGCAGGCCGAGGGCCGGCCCCCAAGGAGAACGCCATCCGGCGTAACGCCGTGGACCTCTCCCACCTGGAAGGTGACGAGGACGTCCCTGACCGCCTCCGCAAGCTGTTCAAGCGCGACAGCTACTCAGTGGCCACCTGCCGCTGGTGGGACACCTGGGCTGAGTCCGAGCAGGCCGAGTCCTTCAAGGCAACGGACTGGCAGAGGCTCCAGATGCTCGCTCCTCTGGTCGAGTCGTACTACCGCCGACCGGGCCACAACGCCCTGGCCGAGATCCGACAGAACGAGTCGCTGCTGGGCGCGACGGTCACCGACCGAATGCGCCTCCGCATGAACAAGGAAAAGCCCAGTAAGGGCGAGGACGCCCCCAACAAGCTCCCCGAGAACGTCGCGGACTTCGAGCTGTACCGACAGCTAGGGGGTGCGTGACCGAAGGGAGGTGACCGGCCATTCAGACCGGAAACCTCCCCGAGGGGGTCCCCCACCCGCAGCGTTCGCTGGGCTACCAGATCCTCCGCTGGGGCGAGCGCTACCTGGTCCAGCCTGACGGCGAGAACGCAGGCGACCCATGGCAGTTCACGCCCGAGCAGAAGCGCTTCATCCTCTGGCTGTACGCGATCGATGACAAGGGCAAGTGGCTGTATGACACCGCCTGCCTTCGTCGCTCAAAGGGCTGGGGCAAGACCCCGGTCCTGGCGGCCCTGGCCATCATCGAGTTCATCGGGCCCGCGAGGTTCTCTCACTTCGACGAGAGCGGCTTCCCGGTCGGCAAGCGGGTCGGCCTGCCGCTGATCCAGATCGCGGCAACTTCGATCGACCAGACGGCCAACACCCGCGACATGATCCGGGGCATGCTGGCGAACTCGCCAGCCGAAGTCGAGTACGACATCGAGATCGGCAAGGAGCGCATCCAGTTCCGCTCCGGCCGGCCCGGCCGTATTGAGCCGGTCACCAGCTCCAGCCGTGGCCTGGAGGGTGCAAGGCCGACCTTCGTAGTGGGCGACGAGACGCATCACTGGGTGCCCAGCAACGGCGGCGTGGCCGTCTTCGAGGTGCTCGACCGTAACGTCCGCAAAACCGCCGGCTCGGGCTCACGCTACGTGGAGTCCACCAACGCCTTCAACCCGAACGAGGACTCAGTCGCGCAGCGCACCTACGAGGCGTTCCTGAAGAAGCCGAACGGCAGGCTGCTGTACGACTGCATCGAGGCCGACTCCGACGAGATCGACCTCAAGGACATTCCGGCTGTCGAACTGGGCCTGAAGCAGGCGTATGGCGACTCGCACTGGGTGGACATCCCCGGCCTGATCGAAGCGATCCAGGACCCGCGAACCAGCCAGGCCCAGGCATACCGCTTCTACCTGAACAAGATCCAGGAGAGCGCGGATGCTTGGATGGCCAAGCCCGTCTGGGACGGTCTGGTCGACAGCGATGACCCGATCAAGGCTGGTGATCAGATCGCCATTGGCTTCGACGGTTCGCTCTACAGCGACGCCACAGCCATCGTGGGCGCTCGATTGCGTGACGGGAAGCTGTTCCTGATCCACCTGGATGAGGACCCGCACATCCCCGGCCGCGACTGGCAGGTGGACACGCTGCTGGTGGACAAGAAGATGCGCGAGGCGTTCTCGACCTACCGGGTCGAGTGGGTCTACGCCGACCCGAGCTACTGGCAGAACGTCGTCGGCACCTGGGCCCTGGACTTCAAGGAGGCCGACCGGGACAACCGGGACATCGTCTTCGAGTTCTCCCCGGCCCGAGCCAAGCAGATGTGTGAGGCGGTCGAGCGGATGCACACCGCAGCCCATCTGGCTGAGGACATCCGCCACGATGGCAACCCGGACCTGGCCCGGCACATCGCCAACGCGGTCACCTACGAGGTCCCCCAGGGCCTGCTGATCCGCAAGGAATCGAAGAAGTCCAAGAAGAAGATCGACGCCGCGATTGCGGCGGTCCTGGCCTACGAGGCGCGAGCCGAGGCCATCGCTGACGGTCGCATGAGGGTGCGCCGGCGCGCACGCCTTCGCACCTACTAACACACCCACCACCTGAGGGTTTTCGGCCTGACGCCGAGGGCCTCTCCCATGCAATGAAACAAGAGGTTGGTAGCTCATGGCCCTCGGCCACACCGGGGGCCGCCCCCAGACGCCGCTGGAGTGGATCTCCTATCTCGAAGGCAAGCTGTCCAAGCAGCGCTCCGAGGTGCGGAAGTACTCCACCTACTACGACTCCGAGAACAAGACGCTGAACTATGCCCAGCAGAAGTTCAGCGAGATCTTCGGCGACATGTTCGTGGGCTGGCGAGACAACTTCTGCCCGCTGATCGTGGACAGCATCTCCGAGCGTCTACGGGTCCAAGGTTTCCGGATGGGCCCGGAGGAGGCCGCGGATAAGGATGCCACGGAGATCTGGCAGTACAACTCGCTGGACGCCGAGAGCAACGCTGCCCACATCGACGCCCTGATGGGCGGGGCCAGTTACCTGGTGGTGTGGGGCGATGAGGATGACATGCCTCTGATCTCGCCTGAGAGCGCCGAGGATGTCGTCGTCCAGTACGAGCCGGGTAGTCGGCGCAAGCGCGCCGCCGCGATGAAGCAGTACATCGACGACTGGGGAGTTGAACACTCCACTCTGTGGCTGCCGGACGGCGTCTACACCTCCGAGGTGCGAGGCGCTGGCGAAGGACGGACGTGGACAGAGCCGGAGCGGGAGGACAACCCTCTAGACAAGGTCCCGGTCGTGCCGCTGTATAACCGGACCCGTCTGAAGCTGACCCCCTTCAGTGAGCTGGCCAGCATCATCCCGGTCCAGGACGCGATCAACAAGGTGGCCGCTGACGCTCTGGTGGCCTCGGAGTTCGCGGCCTTCCCGCAGAGAATTTTGGCAGGTATCGAGCAGCCTCCGGATAACGCCACTGACAGTGAGCTGGAGCAGGCTCGTCAGGCCATGATCAAGGCGTACGTGGATCGCATCCTGACCCTCGACAACCCGGACGCCAAGTGGGGTCAGTTCGAGGCTGCCGACCTCAAGAACTACGTGGTCTTGATCGACATGCTGGTCCAGCACATGGCCAGCCAGTCCAGGGTGCCTTTCCACTACTTCCTGCTCAACGGCGGACAAGCGCCGTCCGGCGAGAGCATCACCGCCGCAGAGGCCGGCCTCGTGGCCAAGGCCAAGGAGAGGATGCTGCACTTCGGCGAGTCCTGGGAAGAGGCCATGCGGCTTGCGTTCCAGGTCAAGGGCGACATGTCCAGGGCCAAGGCGTACAGCGCAGAGGTCATCTGGGAAGACCCCGAATACCGCAGCAAGGCGCAGCTCGCCGACGCTCTGCTGAAGATGAAGGAACTCGACGTTCCGACCCGTCAGCTTCAGGAGGAGTACGGCTACACGCCGACCCAGATTCTCCGCTTCGACACGATGCGCGAAGAGGAGATGAAGCGACAGAAGGAGCTGGACGACAAGTACGGCCCTGAACTCGTGGACCCCCTGACCGGCAAGCCGACAGGCAAGCCCGGCCAGCCAGGAGCACAGAAGCCGCAGCAGTCCGCTCGCGGTGAAGCCAAGCCGAAGACACCTCAGGACAAGGTCGCTTCGGTCGAGCGGCAGAAGGCCGCTTAACCCCCTCGCAGTACGCACGCCAGCCCTAGCCGACATGGCCAGGGCTTTTTGTATTACCCAATCCGACATGGAGAAGGACCACGATGGACGACAACCAGAACCAGCCGACCCCCGACCAGACCACTCCCCCGGCTCCGCCTGCCCCCAATCAGCAGGTTGGTAACGAGGGTGAGAAGGACTGGAAGGCCGAAGCCGAGAAGTGGATGCACTTCGCCCGCAAGCACGAGACCGCTTGGGAGAAGGCTTCCAAGGAGCTGGAGAAGCTGAACGAGGCCAACATGACCGACGCTGAGCGTGCGGTCGCTGAGGCCAAGGAGCTGGGCCGCCGTGAGGCCCTGGAGTCCGTCGCAAAGCAGCGTGCGCAGGACAAGTTGGAGACGGCTGCCGCCAAGGCCGGTGTGGATCTCACGCCCGTCATGGGAGCGCTCGATGTCTCCAAGTTCGTCGCCGAGGGCGACGTCAACGCACAGGCGATCAACGACTTCGTCGCACAGGTCGCCGGTCAATTCGCCCCTCCGAAGGGGCCCAAGTTCGCCCAGGGGCTCGGCATCGGCCCGCAGGGCTCTAGCTCAGCAGGCCAGCTCTCCCGCTCGGACCTGCGAGGCATGTCTCCTCGCGAGATCTCCAAGGCACGCGAAGCGGGCCTCCTGGACGCGCTGATGCGCGGCGAAAACTAACCCCCGCATACCTGGCACTCGGCATACGCCGAGTGCCTTTCGTATGCCCAGAAAGGACATTCCTTGGCTACCACCTTCACCAACGGCCTTTACAAGGACGGTGGCGCGCGTCTCACCAACGGCACGGCCGGCGTCTTCGTCCCCGAGGTCTGGAGCGCTCAGCTCCTCACGGACACTGAGGACCAGCTTGTCCTCGGCAACCTCTTCGGTACCTCCACGTACGAGGGCGAGTTCAAGCGCGAGGGCGACGTAATCAGAATCCCGCACTTCCGCGACACCGTCGTGGACAAGGGCGTTGTGCCTGCGTACGGCTCCATTGGCGCGGCTGACAAGGCCGAGCTGGAGTACATCAAGATGCAGGTGGCCAAGGGTTCGTCCTTCCACTTCGAGGTGGACAGCCTGCACCAGCTCCAGACCAAGCAGGGCGTGGACCTCATGTCCGAGCTGGTCCGCCAGCGGGCTCGCCGGACCGCCCTGGCGCTCGACGCACTGGTGGCCACCGCCATCGTCCAGGGATCGATCGAGACCGCCGCGTCTTCGGGTCTGGGCAAGGACGCCAACAGCGACGGCGGCACCGCCGCGCTTCACGGCCTGGTCGAGTCGGTCCCGCTGGGCACCGGCGCCACCGCCCGCTACAACCAGATCGTCGACATGCTGGCGCTGCTGGATGACGCCAACAGCGAGGGTGAGCGGTTCCTGGTCATCGGCACCTCGGTTCGTTCCGAGATCCTGAAGATGAAGGAATTCATCGACGCGAGCCACTGGGGTGGCGCTCCCATCATGGTGAACGGCTTCGTCGGCTCCGTCCTGGGTGTCCCGGTGGTCGTCTCCAACACCGTTGGCGCTCGCGTCGCCCGCAAGGGCAAGCAGGCCCTCTTCGGCCCGACCCACACCGCCGCCACCTCCGTGGACATGATCCTCGGCACGCGGGGTTCGGTCGCTGCGGTCATCCCGAACATCGACATGGACACCTACAAGCCGGAGGCGAAGTTCACCGACGCCGTCAAGGCCCGCGTCCACTACGACGCCAAGGTGATCGCTCCGCAGGAGATCGTCGTGGGCACGCCGGCCACCCCCTGATCCCCCACTGGTTGGGCCCCCGGCTTGAGGTCGGGGGCCTGACCCCTGCTCGATTGGAGACACCCATGCTGATGTCGGTCGCCGACATCGAGGCGCGCACCGGGCAGGTGTATGAGGACGAGCGGCTGGACCAGGTCAACGCCTACATCACTGACGTAACCGCGTTGGTGGAGTCGTTCCTGGGGCGCACCTACGACACTGCCACCCCTCCGGCCGCCGTGAGGGCGGTCGCCTGCCTGGAGGTGATCCGATATCTAAACACTGACCCCGGAATTGCTGCTGACCGGGTCGGTGACCTGTCCACCAACTACGCCTACGGCGGGGCGGTGGTCGCACTGTCGAGCGACGTCAAGACGGCGCTTCGGCCGTTTAAGTGGCGCAGCGGCCTGGGCTCAATCCAGGTCATCAGCCACCTCGTTCCTCCCCCTCCGGCCGAGGGGAGCCCTCCGTGATCCTCGACAGGGCCCCGGAACCAATCAAGATCTTCAAGACCGAGTGGGTATCTGACGGGTACGGCGGCGGCAAGAGCGCCGTCCGCTCCAGCGCCTTCGTCACGGCCAGCGCGTTCCTCCTGCCGACCGGTTTCGCCGGGGCCGGCTGGGCGGCCAACATGCGTCTAGCCTCCCAGGGCTGGGCCGACACCGCCCGCGTCACGATCGTCATCAAGTGGTCGCCCAAGCTCTCTGAGCTGGGCCAGTGGACCCAGATCGAGGCCCAGGGCCGGATCTGGACGGTCGTCCAGGACCCCAAGCGCTGGAAGACCCGCCGCACGGACTACATCACCGCGCTGTGCGAGCTGAAGGGGGACGCTCCTTGAGCTACTCAGTGGACCCCAATGTCGCAGAGATCGTGGCCGGCTTGGAGGGTGTGCACGCCGAAGTCATCGCGACCGCCCACCGAGGCGCGAGGTTGCTGAAGAAGAACATCAGGAAGCGCACCGGGGCGATGGCGCGCAGCGTCCGCGCCGAAGCGCTGGGAGATAAGGACGCCTTCTTCGGCATCGGCGATGAGGGAGCGATCGGCTACAACTTCGGCCATCACAACACCTGGTCCGATGACGACGTCCCCGGCAGCCACGTGATTGAAAGAACTATCGGGGAGATGTGATGATCCCTGACCCAGAGAAGGCGATCATCGCTGCCCTGCACCACTACATGCCTGAGCTGGTCACGCAGGATGGTTCCCGTATCTACAGCCAGGCCCCCGAGGACTGGGACAAGCAGAACTTCCTGGTCGTGCGTGCCACCCCAGGTGGTGCTTCCAGGCAACCGCATCTCTACAGCACGTGCTACTTCGAGATCGAGTCGTTCGCCTCGTCGCGCGGTGAAGCTTCTCGCCTGTCTCGCCACTCCGGAGCTGCCATGGAGAAGGCCGCTCGGGAGGGCTACCGCTACATCGACGGCCCCGAGATGGGCTACCTGTTCCGCTTCCGCGAGGTCAACGCTCCTTCGCGCATCTACGACGGCCTGAGCAGCAAGCACGGCGACACCTTCATGTTCCAGGGGACCTACCAGATCTCCGTACGAGCGCTGCGCTGAATCACTTCTTTCTTCTTCCTCCCCTGCACGCATACAGGAGATTGGTAACTCAATGGCTCCCACCTACCTGACCAAGGACCCGGTCCTCGTCCCGAACACCGGCTACGTGTTCGTCGCCCCCGAGGGCACCCCGAAGCCGACCCTGCCGCTGGACATCCGCAACCTGCGAACCCTGCGCGAGAGCGTCGGCGTCTCCTGGGCCTCGATCGGCAACACGAGCCTGGAAAACGGCATCGCCCACGAGAGTGAGGGTGACGACGCGGAGGTGCTGGGGACCTGGCAGAACCCGGCCCTGCGGACGACCAACCCGCCGAAGGTCTACACGGTGACCCTGGCTCTGGCCGACTTCACCACGGAGACCTACAAGCTCTACTACGGCGGCGGCACCGTGGCGGCCGATGGGTCGTTCGTGATCCCGTCCGTGCCGGCCTCCACCACCAAGGCCATGCTCGTCGTCGCCGTGGACGGTGACCGCCACGTAGTCGAGTACTACGAGCGAGTGTCGCTGATCGGCTCCGATGGCGTCACCTACGACCCGGCCGCGCTGAGCGAGATGCCGGTCAAGGCGACCATCCTCGGTGGCTCCAACGGCCTGGGCGAGATCAGCCCGGTCATGTGGGGCAAGGCGGTCGTGATCACCCCGCCGACCCTGAGCGCCGTGGCCCCCGCCACGGCTGCGCCCGGCGCGACGATCCAGCTCACCGGCACCAACCTGACGGCTCCGCTCACCGTGTGGTTCGGCGTCTACGAAGGCACCAACGTGATCACCTCGCCGCTTGGCACTCAGGTCACCGTCACGGTTCCGGACCCGGTCGAGACCGGCGACGTGGCCGTGCAGGTGAAGGTCGAGAACAACTTCGGCGAGTCCGCCGAGAAGCCCTTCACCATCGACCAGGCCCCCTGATCCCTCTAACCCCCCTCAGCTTGGGCGCGGCCTCGAAACCCGCCCAGGCACCGAGCCTCGCCGCATGCGTTGGGAATGGCCGTGCGGCGGGGCTTCGCCATTCCCACCATTCCCACGTATGTGAAGGAGCCCCCCGTGGCCGTGCTGAAGTATGAGGACCTGGTCGAAGAGGCCGAGCGCGAGCTGGCCGAGAAGGGCCAGGAGTTCCTCGCCAAGGATGGCAAGACCGTCATCCTGCGACCGATCCTGCTGCTGGGCAAAGAGGAGCTACAGGTCGTCCGGACCCTCCTGAAGGTCATCACCGACGACGACAAGGACGCCTTCGAGCGGATCGATGCGATGGACACCATGCTCATCGCCGCCGCCGACAAGAAGGACTCCATGAAGAAGTCCCTGGCGGACCTGCCTCCGCAGGTACACGCCAAGATCTTCGACGCCTGGATGAAGGCGGGTAAGGCGGGGGAAGCCTCAGCCTGATCGACCTCATCGACCACTACGGGGATGAGCTGTTCGCCGATTTCCTGCGGTTCTACCACCTGGACCTGCGGGACCTTCGCCGCGGACTGCTCTCCCCCAAGCTGGTCCTAGCTCTGATCAGGCACCTCCCAATCGACTCCGCCTATGTGACCGCGCTACGCGGCGCGGAGTACGCCGGCTGGGACCGGCACGCCTACGTGATGGCAGATCTCTACGACGCCTTCAACGCCTTGACCTACCTCTACCAGGCAGCGCACAGCGACAAGCCCAAGAAGGTCAAGCCGATCCCGCCCTACCCCCGTCCCGGCGTGGTGGTCGAGGAAAAGGCCACCAAACCCAACCCACTGCTTGCCCGATTGCGGGGCGAGGACGCCCCTGCGCCCGTGCTCGGGCCTGGCTCGAAGATCCCTCTTCCTCCTCCTCGCCCCTGAGCCAGATGGAGGAAACACATGGCGGGGAGTCCTGCGCGCAAGGAAGTTGGGCGCGTCGGGGTCAAGGTCGTTCCGGACACCAGCGACTTCGGCAAGGAGCTGAAGGCAGAGCTTGCCCGATGGTCCAACGAGAAGATCAGCGTCGAGGTCGAAGCCGACCTTGCCACGTTTGAAGCGGACCTGAAGAAGTCTCTGACCGACCGCAAGCTTGATGTCGAAGTTGAGCTTCAGACGGCCAAGGCCGAAGCGGCGTTGCAGACGTTCCTGCGGGATCGCAACATCAGCGTCCAGCTCGACCTTGATACCAGCGCGGCCAGCGCTCGCATTGCCAGCATCACCAAAGCCGAATCCAAGACGATCAACATTGACATCGATGCTGGCGCGGCCGAAGCGCGGATCAAGGAACTCACCCGGCCCGAGACCAAGACGATCAATATCGATGTCGATAAGACCTCCCTGTCTTCGGTCTCCAACCAGATCTCTTCGATCGGCAGCAAGGCCGGAGGCATCTTCGACGGGCTCTCCGGGGCCGTTGGCAAGGTGGTGTCGGGGCTCGCCACGCTGGCCTCAACCGCAGGCGGTGCTTTCTCTGGACTGATCAGCGGCGGCGGCGCTGCCAACGACGCACTGGGCAAGGTCGGCGGTGCGGTTGCGGGCATCGCGGCCGGCATCCTCCAGCTCGGGGCGGGCGCCGCCATCATGACGGCAATCGTGACGCTGCTTGGCTCGATCGTCACAGCCGCTGGTGCGGCAGCCCTCGCGATCGGTGGCGTGCTGGTCGGCGTGGGTGGCCTGCTCGCCATCCCGCTCATCCTCGCCGGGGTGGTCTACAGCTTCATGCAGTCCTCCAAGGAACTGCGTGAGGAGTGGGACTCACTCATAGGCGACTTCACCGACGCCTTCCGAACCTCGATCCAGCCGATGCTCGACGAGATCGGCAAGCTCGCCAGCAAGGCGGCCGGAGCCTTGCAGGAAGGGCAGCCCGCCTACGAGGCATGGGTCCGAGCGATCCACGCCGCTTCAGATGCGATCGGACCACTGGCTGAGGCCCTAGGCTCCTTCGCCGCAAACACCTTGGTCGGCATGACGACGGCCCTGGCGAACCTGCACAACTCCGGCTTCTGGGAAGGGATCAAGTCCGGATTCGCCACCCTCGGACAAGCCTTCGGTGACTTCTTCACGAAGCTGTCGGAGTGGGGGCCGACCTTCGCCACGGCGTTCAATGCGCTCGGCGAAGCCATGGGGAAGCTGCTGCCGTCCGTAGCCAACCTCGCAGGCGCTTTCGCCACTTTTGCGCCCTCTGTCCTCGATGGGATAGCAACCGCCTTCACCCGCCTGTTCGACGCTTTCTCCGCCAACAAGGACGTGTACGGCCGAGCGGCCGAGGCGTTCGCACAAGCACTGGTGGAGATGGCACCCGCCATCGAGCAAGTCGCCGCAGCCTTCGCCAAGATGGCCCCCGACATTTTGGCCACCCTGGCTGTCGCGGTCGCCTCACTGGGCGAGACGCTGTCCAACCCGGAAGTTGTCGAGGGACTCACCAACCTGACCACCGGTTTGATCAACTTCGGCGCAGCAGCGGCCGAGGCCGCCGCGACGATGGCCGCCTCCATCGGCAACGCCGGTCAGCAACTGGCGGACTTCGTTGACGGGATCAACGGCACTCTCCAGCAAACCTCCACCGTCACCACCGAGCACCTGAAGGGGCTGGTCGACCAGGCCGACTCCACCAAGGAAGCCGCAGACAACCTCCAGCGACAGCTCCAAGTCTCTTTCGGCACGGCGGTCGCCGAAGCCGTGAACAAGATGCGCGAGCTGCGCACCTCCTGGCAGGAGAGCATCGACGGCCTGGTGGAGACGGGGCAGACCGGCTCAGCCCAGCTCAACGAGACCTTCCGAACGCAGTTCCTTGGCCTGCTGAACACGATCGAGTTCACCGGCACGCAGCTCGACGCCAAGTGGGTCGCCTCGATGCAATCGCTGATTGCGGCGACCCAGGCATCAGGTGATCCGCTGGCCGCGTCCATGGGCGCGAACATGCAGAAGATCCTCACCGTGCTCCAGACGGCCGGCCCCCAGGGGATCGCCCAGGTTCAGGCCATGCTCCAGGGGATGACTGACCAGGTTCAGGCAGCCCAGATCGCCCAGATGATGGGCATCAAGATGGGCGAGACGAACCAGCAGATCACTACTGGCGTGTCGTCCGCGAAGGAGAGCTTCTCCAAGCTCCCTCAGGTCATGCAGGAGATCATCAACTCCAGCAAGACCCCGGAGGAGCTGGCGGCCAAGCTGAGCCAGATGAACACCATCATCGGGCAGAAGGCCACCGAGGGCGCGAACGAGTTCAAGAAGTTGCCCGATGGGATGAACCAGGCGGTGCTGTCGGAGAGTGTCTCCACCGGCATCACCGGGGTCATGACGAAGATCAACACTGCGGTGACCACTGGGGTTTCCACGGCGACGACTGCCTTCCAGGCGCTCCCCCCGGCCCTGGCGGCGGTAGTCACCTCGGACGCCAGCATCGTGGCCGGTATCACCGGCCAGATGACCAAGGTGAACACCGCGATCACGACGGGCGTCACCACGTCGACCACGGCCTTCAAGAAGCTGCCGACCGACATGAACGCCGCTGCCACGGCTGACCAGACGCCGGCCACGGTCCAGGCGAACATGAAGAAGGTGCTCGACCACATCACCACGTCCGTCACCCAGGCCGTGGCGAAGTTCCGGGAGATGGCCACTCAGGCTGCCTCGCACGGCCAGTTGTCGGGGTTCGTCTCGGCGGTCCAGTCGGCGATGAACCAGGCCAGGGAAGCCGTCGCTTCAGCCGTGGCCGACATCATCGCCTCCCTCGAAAGTCTCAACAGGACCTTCCAGGGACCGACCATCACCGCACCTCAGGTGGAGGGCGGAGGCGGTGGGGGACAGGAGCCCTCCTTCGCCCCCGAGTCCGCCCCCATGGGGATGATGCTGATGGCTGAGCCAGTGGCGATGAAGGCGCTGGACACCACCAGCAGCGACGCTCTGGCCACGCTGGCGGCGGGGGTAGCCACCTACGTGGGCACGGTCAGCAAGGACGGCAAGCAGCCTGCCTCCGAGGGGTCCGGGGTGACCAAGGTCTACAACATCACGGTCAACGCCGCCCCGAACGTCCCCACCGAGGAGTCTCTCCGCAGGCAGCTCGACTACGCCGACACCCTCTACCGCGACTGATACCTCACCCCCCTTGATGGGCCCTGGCCACTCCCGGCCGGGGCCCTTCTTTCTTCCTGCCCTGGAGGTCTGCCCGTGCTGTTTCAGCCCACCGTCGTGCAGTTGCGGGGAGTGGACGGAAGCCTCTACACCCTGACCGATGAGGGCTCCACTGGAGCAACCATCCTGCTCCAGCCCGGAGCCAAGGGGTTGGACGCGCCATCCTTCGACACGAAGGCCGACGAGTACCCGGCCATCGATGGCGGCTTCTACCGGTTCGCCCGCGCCCCCATCCGCGAGATCTTCCTACCCCTCACGATCACCGGCACGACCAGGGCCGAGATGATGGCGCTCAAGCGCCGTTTCATCGCCAGTCTCAACCCGAAGCGGGGGCTCATCACCCTTCAGACCACTGAGTACGCCCAGGTCGGCAAGTCTCTGGTGGCTGAGACTCCCCGCGTCATCACCGGCTATTACGTCAGCGGCATGGAGGGCGGAGAGGGCGCCGAGGACGGCGTCCACTGGGCCAAGTACGGCCTGGTGATGCGTACGCCGCACCCGTACTTCCAGCACACGAGCCGCTCCATCGCCACCTTCCAGGTGTATGACCTGGTCCGTCCGTTCGTTGACCCGCCCGAGGGCGCACAGCCGTTCCTCAGCGTGGACGGGACGACCCCAGGCAAGGGCCTGGGGCTGTCTTCCACCCCGATCTGGGTCAACGACATCGACCTAGAAAACCCTGGGGATGTGGAGGCTCAGCCTCGCTGGGAGATCCGCGGGCCCCTGTCCTCCCGACTGTCACTGGTCCGCAAGGACGACGACGGCAACACCGTAGCCGAGCTTCGACTGTCCGCGTCGCTCACCATCGCCACCGGCGAGGTCATGGTCATCGAGACCACCAAGGGCTCCCAGTACATCCGCATCTACCCGGCGCGTGAGATCGGCATCGAATACGACCCGCTTGGGGGCCGTTCGATGTGGTGGGCGCTGGACATCTCCTCCTCAATGTGGGCGCTCCAGCCGGGCCTCAACCACATATCCCTCGTCATCGACAAGCCCACCGGCATGACCCCCGAGCAGGAGGCCGCCTGGGAGGCGGCCAACCAACCAAACGTCGTGGCGACCTACCTACCCTCCTTCATGGGAATCTGATCATGCGCAACTTCCGAATCTTCGTCCGGGAGTCACTGTTCCCCCGCACCAAGGCGGAGGGTGGCGACGACCTGGCCCCGCTCGTCATCGTCGGCGAAGTCGACGCCCACACCAAGTTCGAGGCGATTGTCCGCCACAACGCGGTCGGCTCATGGACCATGACCATCCCGGCCGGCCACCTTCAATCGAGGATGCTGACCCCCGGCCGAGGGATCATCGTTTTCCAGGAAGGTGTGGCCGAGCCTCTCTTCTCCGGACCCATCCGGCAGCTCAAGAAGATCTGGGGCTCACAGGATGCCGGGGAAGGTACGGTGGAGGTCACCGGGGTCGACGACAACTGCTTGATGGCTGAGCGCCTGGCCTGGACCAACCCCAAGGCCGATATCCACCTGGCCTCCGCGTTCAGGTACTGGAAGATGAACCCGATCTGGCCCAACGTGGCCGAGGTGCTTCGCAACCTGTTCCTGGAGAACACCCAGGGCCAGCCGATGCGCCGCCTGGATCGTGTGTTCATCCCCGGCCCGGAGTCCACGGCGGACCTTCTCGGTGACGACACCTCCAGAAGTGCCCAGATCATGTTCGACCAGCCCGACCAGCTCGTAGCGATGCTGAGTGCCGTCTACGGCTTCCGCATCCGCTTCATCTGGCACCCGAACCCCGCCGAGGTCGCCTCCAACGGCGACCCCAACGCCACCGGCCCTGGGATTCTGCTCAAGCTGGAACCCATCGCCAACCGCACCAATGAGGTGAGGTTCGGAGCCGAGTTCGGCAACCTCCGGGGCTACTCCTACATGACCAAGGCCCCCGAAGCGACCCGTCTGGTGATCGGTACCAAAAACCGGACGTGGACCGAGACGGTGAAGCAGACCACCTTCGGAGACAACGGGATCGGGGACGGCTTCACCTTCACCACGAAGGAGAGGTCCGGCCCAGAGCGGTGGTTCGGCTACTACACGAATCACATGTACGACCCCGACTGGTGGGGCGACCCCTACGAGACGCCGGCCGATCTCCAGCACACACTGGCATGGGCCAACGCGGGCTTCTCCGCCGCCGAAACCGAGTGGGGGGTCACTGCCGAACGCTACAAGGACAAGAGGGACATTCCCTGGATGTGGACACAGGTCCCAGGCAAGCCTGACGGCTGGGCAGAGGACCCGCCCCCCTGGTCATCCCAGTACCGGCTCCTCCAGGACGAGGTGGAAGCCTTCAACCTCGAATCGGGTCCAGTGGCCTCCATCACGATCGACCCGTTGGAGACCAACAACGTCATGTTCGGTCGGGACTACGGCCTGGGCGACTTGATCCGGGTCATTGTCGACGGCGAGGTGCGGGACGAAGTCGTCCGTGAAGCCCGTCTCAGCTCCACCGTCGAGGCCGGCCCGCTGGTCCAGCCGACCATCGGCACCTTCGGCTCCACCGAAACCCCCTACCTGTACGCAGCAGTCCGGGCCCTGTGGGACCGAGTCCACGGCGTGGAGACCCGAGAGGGCTCTGAGCCGCTAGAGGACCTGCCCGACATCACCTGCTCGATTAGGAAGATGGTGTATACGTGACCATCGGGCCCATAACCGCTGAGAGCCGTGGCTGCTACACGTCGTCTGTCGGAAATGCCCCGCTCGGCGCTACCGCTTACTCGGTCTCCGCGAAGGTCGATACCACGCACTACGTCGAAGTGCAGATCGACGGCTACCGCCAATCCGCTCCTGTCATTTGGCCGAAGAACGGCGACTCGAACGCCAGGTTCTCCATCGAGATCCCCAACGATGGCCGCTCGCACACAGTCCAGATCGTGGACACCGGCAGGCTTGGTACGACTGCGGCGGCAAGCTCATCCATCACATTGACCTCCGCCTGCCCTGGGGTGCTCAAGGCTGAAGTCGTTGAGACGATTACGAACCCCACGACTCACGAAAAGTACGTGACTGTGAAGGTCTCCCACGACGGGGAGACCTCCGGGACTTTCACCGGCCGGTTGCTGATGGACGGCAAGGTGTCCGGCCCCGAGATCACGCTGAGCGATGGCGACTACCAACCCCGGACTATCACCATCCCGGCCGATGGTGCCAAGCACCTCATCGAGGCCGAGACGAGGTTGAGCGACGGCTGGTTGGGAGCGACGCCGTTCCTGTGGTTCGTGGTGCAGGCCGACTCCAGCGGGGGCGGCCCGTTGCCGATCAGCCAGGAGACCTCCCAGTTCTTCCCCGGAGACACCGTCATCATCCAGGCCGTGGATGACGCTCGGCCGCTGGCCACCGATGGCAGCGAGTGGGTGAAATTGGACTACGCACCCAAGGACACGACCGGCCTATGGAAGCCCGTGGGAGAGGGCCTGTTCCGGCCGGACGAAGAGGGATTCTGGTTCGCAACCCTCAAAACCAATCCGGTCGATTTCCCGGCAGGGTCCCAGTGGGCTATCGCGGTCAGGAAGGTCCGCAAGCACCAGCCGACCTACGGGACGCTCAACCACTTCACCATGATTGCCGGGCCGCCCGACCCGATACCCCCATTGGCAGCGCCATTCATCGCCGGGCCGCTGAACCACAACCAAAGGGCATCCACCTGGATGGAACTTTTCGGCACGGGCCTGCCCGGATCTGAGCTGATATTCGAGGTCACCCGCGTCACCGAATGGGGAAACGCCACCCAAGTGCCGGCGCGTACCACGGTCAAAAGGGATGGCACCTGGAAGACCTACGTATACAGCGAACAGTCAACCAATCCCCTGCCCTACAAGATCCTGCGGTATCGGGCCAAGGCCGTCATGGGCGGCCAGGAGTCTCCCTTCTCCAACAGTCTCGACGTCACCTGGCACTACCCCCTTCGCTAAGGAGCCCCCCTTGACCATGCCGCCTCCCCCCAGCACCGAGCACGGTTGGCCCTTCGCCACCGGGCCTGGTCAGGTTGTCTCCGTGCGTGATTGGGAGACCATGGCCAGCACGTGGCAGCTCTCCGGTGTTGTGGGCTACCCCGAGACCAACGCCAACCCCTCTGATGGCAACCGCGGATTGTTCGCCACGAGGGTCAACGAGACCCAGATCGTGATCCTGCCTGGGGTGGCCACCATCGGCGGGCACTACTTCGAGCTGAAGCTGGCCAAGACCTTCGATATCGACATCACCGGCTCAGGCTGGGATGGCTCCAACACCAGGCGCGACCTGGTGACGCTGCGCCTGGACCGTGCCGGGGAGACCTTCCACTTCGTCCAGATCAAGAACGCGATCGACATGGTGGGTCAGGTCCTCGACATGGAGGTAGCGGATGAGATCCCGCTCGTCCAGCTCGACATCGTCAAGGACACCGGCCTGACGACCGAACCCATCGACCGTCGCTGGTTCGTCGGTAAGCAGGTACGCCCGATCCGGGGAAGCGTGCCGTTCCTGGACCCCGCCCCCTACAACGGGGAGTTCGGGGTGGACGTCGCGAACAGCTTCCTCGTGGTGGGCTTGAATGGTGCGTGGGTCCCGGCAGCGCAGGTGTTCAACAACGATGGCGCCTACGGCCCGGCCATCACCGCCCTCCAGGGCAGGGCCACGACCCTTGAGGGTCAGACCGCCTCGCTCCAGAGCGATCTCGACACCGCCGAGGCCGGCCTGGCTACCGCGCAGGCCAAGCTCGACCAGATCCCGTTGGGGACCTGGGTGGACGTCACTTCCTTCGCCACCGGTCTGGGCAACGTGGTGGCCTCCCCGATCCAGGTACGCCGTCAGGGGGACATCGTCCACATCCGGGGTTCGCTTCGCAGGACGAACGGAACTGCGCTTGCGGCTGCCATCCGGGGAACGACAACCGTCCTTACCCTCCCCGCTGGCTTCTTCCCCTCCGCGACTGTGGCTCTCAACTTGACCGGCCGTAACGGCACAACCGCCTCGTACGCCCTGTCCGCGCTGATCAGCACAGTGGGCGGGATGACCATCCTCACTGACGCAACGGCATCGAACAACCTGCTCACCGTCGACCTGACCGGCTCCTGGATGTTGGGGTGATCACGTGAGCGACACCGACCCCTCTCTCGGGATTGCCCTGGAGAGGCTTCAGCGCATGGTCGAAGTGGGGTTCGAGAGGACCTCCGGCCAGACCTCGCTCATCCTGCAACGTCTGGACCAGGGTGACGGCAAGCTTGCCGATCTAGCCAAGCAGGTGGAGGAGATGGAGAGCCTGCTGGCCGAGGTGGACAAGAACGCTGTCACCAACGAGCAGCTCAAGGACCGTACCCGACTGATCTTGACCTTCGTGACAACCCTGGTCGCGGTCGTCAGCGCCATCTTCGCCACCGTCCAGTTCCTCAACCCCTGATCAAGAAGAAAGAAGTGTCGGGCCCTGCCATCGGCGGGGCCTTTCTGTTTGGAGGTCTGCTCGATGACAACCGCCGCCAAGGTGATCGCAGAGGCTCGGGCAGACCTGGGCATGCGTGAGAAGCCGCCCGGCTCCAACCTCGTGCCCGTCACCCGCGAGTTCGGACGGATTCCCGGCTACCCCGGTGGGGGCTACGGCTACCCGTGGTGCGCCGCCGCCACATCCCTGTGGTGTAAGGCCGCAGGACTCCGTCCGAACACTGACTACCCGCACACCGCATCCACCATCGCCCAGTACAACTGGGCCAAGTCCAACAGGCGCTGGTACTCCACCCCCAAGGCGGGAGACCTCGTCCTGTACTCCAAGGGCGGATCGGCCGGCATCTACCACGTCGAGCTGGTGGAGAAGGTCTCCAGCTCCTCAATCACGACCATCGGAGGCAACACCTCCGGGTCGGCCGGAAACGGCGTCCAGGGAGAAGGCGACGGCTGCTACCGCAAGACCATCTCCCTGGGGAACCCCCGCATCTACGGCTACGTCCGCCCCCGCTATGCGGGAGCCAGCGACGTGCCCGACAAGCCCTGGGACGGCAAGTCCTACCCCGGCCACCTGATCCGCAGGGGCGACCGAGGAGCAGAGGTCAAGGCTGTCCAGCGGATGCTCAACGCCTTCGGCGCGAGGCTGACGGTGGACGCAGACTTCGGACCCTCCACCGAGCAGGCGGTGAAGGTCTTCCAGCGCAGCCTCCGCCTGGAGGCTGACGGCGTCGTCGGGTCTGCCACATGGAAGATGCTGACGGCCGGTGAACCCGGCACCAGCTCCCCTTCCGTGCCGCCTAAGACCGGCACAGAGCAGCCCGCGGACCCGCCTCTCAAGGTCGGCGACTCCGGCGCTGACGTCAAGCGCGCCCGAGACCGACTGATCGCCCTGGGCTACAGCTACCTCAAGCCCGGCTCGAAGTGGGGCCCGCTCCAGACCGTCGCCGTCATGGACTTCCAGGCCCGACACCGCCTCAAGGTGAGCGGCCAGATCGAGGCCGATACCCGCAAGGCCCTGGGCCTGTAAGGAGGACCACCCAGCGTGGACGCAACCGAGCTTCAGGCCAGCCTGCAAGCCCTGATGGACCAGCAGAAGCCCCAGCCCGTTCCCGAAACGGCTGACGTGCTGGTCGCCGCCAGCGACCCCTTCGAGCACTACTTCGTGCCCGCAGGGCCGACCACCAACCGATTCGACGACCACCTTCTCGAAGAGACAGAAAGCGCAGGAGACGTGAAGATCACCAACGTTGCCAACGCCATCTACCGCGCCAAGCGGACCAGTTTCCAGGCTCTGCTGGCCTCGGTCCTCATGGCCGTGGGTGGGGTCCTGACCTCGCTCAACATCGGAGCCGAGATCGACTGGAGGCTGCTTGGCCTGTCCCTCGGCCAGGCGGTGCTGACCGCTGCCATCACCTTCCTGCACAACGACAAGAGCGCATCCGAGTAGCCCCGCAGCAAGAAGAAAGAACCCCCGACCCTCGCCCGACCGGGCGGGGGTTTCTTCATTGAAAGGGACGAATGTGGCAGGCATCTACCGCCTAAAGATCGACCAGGGTACGACCGTGAAGCGAGCCCTTCGCTGGCTCCGCGACGGCCAGCCGGTGGACCTCACCGGAGCTAAGGCCCGCATGGAGATCCGTACGTCCGCAGGTGGCCCGCTGCTGTACCGGCTCGACACCGTCAACAGCGGCCTGGTCCTGGGCGGTGCGAACGGCACGATCCAGATCTTCATCCCGGCTACCGTCTCTTCGGCCTGGACGTCGCTTCAGGGCGTATACGACCTGGAGGTCATCTTCCCCGACGAGACCGTGGTCCGCCTGATCCAGGGTGCCGTGACGGTCTCTGCGGAGGTGACGACCGGTGAGTGACATCGTCGAGATCACCGAGGAAGGCGTGCTGGGCTTCGAGTTCCCCGACTCGATCGAAACCGTGGAGGTGAACTCACAGGACACGGTCGAAACCGTTGAGGTGGGATACCTGTCCGGTGGGGGTGTCCCCGGCCCGGCTGGCGAGAGAGGCTACAGCGCCTACGAGATCGCCGTTCAGGGAGGCTTCGTCGGGACCGAAGCCGCGTGGCTCGCATCCCTCCAGGGCCCGGCCGGCGACCCCGGCCCCGAGGGGCCTGCGGGGGCTCAGGGCCTCAAGGGCGACCAGGGTCCCGCAGGGGCTACTGGACCCGAAGGCCCGGCCGGAGCCACCGGTGCCGCTGGACCCACCGGTCCTGAAGGCCCTGCCGGTGCGGCTGGTGCTACCGGTCCGAAGGGAGACGCTGGCCCCCAGGGCATTCAGGGAATCCAGGGCGAGCCCGGCCTGAAGGGCGATGATGGCGCAGTCGGACCCCAGGGCCCGGAAGGTCCGCAGGGAATCCAGGGCCCGAAGGGCGATACGGGGGCGCAGGGACCAAAGGGTGACACCGGTTCCCAGGGTCCGCAGGGCGTGGCCGGACCCGAAGGTCCTATCGGCCCGCAGGGTCCGCAGGGTGTTCCCGGCGAGACTGGCCCGACTGGGCTCGAAGGCCCCCAAGGGCCCGCAGGCAGTGATGCGAATGTGAGCGCGCACGAATCGGCCCCAGACCCCCACCCGCAGTACCTGACGGCAGCAGAAGGCAACGCGGCCTACGCCACGGTCGGCCACAACCACGATTCGGCTTACGCAGCCACCGGGCACACGCACACCGGTATCGCCACCGCCGTCTATTCGGTGACCGGAAACGTAACCACGGGCGTCGGCACCTACCGCTGGTACAACGACACGGGGAGGTCGCTGACGATCACCTCGGTCCGCGCTTCTGTCGGCACCGCACCCACGGGCGCGGCCCTCATCGTAGACGTCCACCTCAGCGGGACCACGATTTTCGGCACGCAGTCCGCCCGACCCACCATCGCGGTTTCGACCAACACGGCAAAGTCAACGGGTATGACCGTCACCGCCATACCTGACGGCGGCTATCTGACGGTGGACGTCGACCAGATTGGCTCAACGGTCGCGGGCGCAAACCTGACCGTTACCATTCTGGCATCCTAAGGAGGGTCGCATGCCTATCGCGATTGCGACGTCCTCCAACATCGCCACGGTCACCAACGGCGCTTCAGTAACCACGACGTCGTTTACACCACCTGCCAACTCACTTCTAATAGCGATTTCCATCAATGAAGATGTGGACTCTGTTTCGATAACGAATTCAGGAGCAGCCCTCGCTTGGACGAAGCGCCACGAGTCGGCAGCCAACACCTACATCGCCTACCACACCGCTCCGCTCACCGCGAGCAGAGCCCTCACCGTGACCTCAACCCCCGGATCAGCCGACACAGCAGCCGTGAAGGTCTACGCCGTCACAGGGGCCAACCTGGCTGCACCGGTAGGGGCGGTAGGTAAGGGGAACAACACCAGCTCGCAGAACCTCTCCGTAACCGCCTACAAGTCAACCACTCCCGGAAGCCTGGCCTTCGGCGCAGCAGGCGAATATGTTGCCCCCTCGGGCAGAACATATAGCACCAGCGCGGACGCTACTGCGGTGTCTTTCCTTCTCGCTAACCTTGTAGGCGGAATGACGCTCTACAAGAACGCCCCTACCCCCACGCCCGATACCGATGTGAGCATGGCGTTCAACGCGTCGGCAACAAACCCTCACGTCTGGAACTGGGCAGCTATTGAAATCCTGCCCGCACCCCTCCCGTTCGTGGGATGGGGCGCACCCGCCTTCGCACAGAGCGCCTGACAAAGAAGAAACAAGCCCCCGGTCTTCGGACCGGGGGCCTTTCGTCGTTTCAGGCCCGCAGCGGGTCTGTGTCAGCTACGCTGTCCCCAAGGCGCCAACCTTGTTGCGGCGTCTAGGACGCGGCAGCGTAGAAGGCCCTCGGCGTGGTGCTGGGGGCCTTCTTGTGTTTCAGAGGGCTAGCCGTTCAGGGGAGCTTGCGAGGCTCCGCGCTTCGCGAGGATCTCCTTGACCATGGCATCGCACCCGGCTACGTAAGCCCTATCGTCCGCTGGGGACTCAGGCCGGCCGAGGCTCTTACGCACCCGACCCTTGGGGCTCTTGAGATGGCTTAGCCCCTCTTCACAGGAGGTGAATTCCCGAAGCTCGGGCGTCACCATCGTGACCTCGTACGCTGCTTCCCGGCCCTCCTTGTAGAAGGGGTTCGCCTGCGGGTCAGACTCTGAGGTCGAGCACCCGGCGACGCATACCACGAGAGCCACTTGGCTGAGGATGAGTAACGGCTTCGCTTTGCCCATAGATCATGAGCGTAGCTGCCACCCCCGACATCACACCGCTTCGGAGATCAGCTCATAGCCGGGTCGGGGTACTTCGTGGTGTCTACCAGGCCGTTGTCCACGTGCCGGTTGTAGGCGTAGATGAGGTGGTCAATGAGCTGGGTAAGCTCCTCAGGGTTGAGACTGACCTGGGCCCTGACCGACATCCCTCCGTTCGCCGACGAGTTCTTGGTGACGAACTCCGTGGTGCCGTCATCGCAGTCGTAGACGGCCAGGGAGCCGTGCAGCTCTACGCCGGTCGAGATGTCGTTCGTGAAGTGAATCATGGCGCCCTCCTCTGGGGTCACTCGAACAAGGTGGAGGTGAACTTCAGGGCGTCTACGCTGCCGTTGTCCACGTGTTGGTTATGGGCAACGATCAGGAACTTGATCAGCCTCTCCAGGTCCTCAGGCGTGGCCGTGAGTGCAGCCGTGGCCGTCATCCCCGACCCGGTGTTCTCGATGACGAACTCGACCAGGTCGCAAGCCTCATTACGCAGGACCAGCAACTGGCGCGTGATTTCAATCTCAGTCGGCTGCTCCAGGAGGCGGTGCATGGGACCTTCCTTCTTGCCTCGGGGGTGCTCACTGGCCTGCATCAGACGCTGATCCCAGCGCGGTCGCAGTGGACCGACCAGCCCTTGTCGAAGTCCAGGCCGAAGTACCGGCCCAGCTCGACGTTGCCGAGGTTGCCGTCCTTGTCCCGAGGAGTGCGCCAGGAGACGAACTCGCCATCCCAAATGGCGTACACGTACCCGGCCAAGCCGCCCTGTCCGGGCGTGTAGTGCAGAACCCGCGCGCCGTTGTCGAGCAGGTCGCCGAACTTCAAGGTCTTTCTCATAGGGGTGGTCCCTTCAGTGGGGGTTAGCGGGCCTGCCGGACCGCGATCTCTCGGGTGGCAATGGGGTTGGGAACGCCGTGGTCCTCGCCATACGTCGTCACCAGAAGGTCTCCACTAACGCCGACGTCCAGCGTGTGCGCGTCCACCCACTCCCACACGTTGCGGCGGACGTCGAACGCCCTGAGCGGGCAACCCTCTTCAAAGAAGAGCGTCCCGTTCCAGCTCTCCGGGATCGGGTCGTCCGCGGATTCGCGGGGAACGATCGTGAGCGTGAACCGAGTCAGACCCTCATACGGGTCATAGCTGAAGGTCAGCGGCGCATCGTCGACCTCGTAGGCGGCCTCGCCGTCATCCCAGTGAGACCAGTAGGTCCAGCTCACCTCGTGAAGCCCATTTCGCTCTCGCGTCTTCATCCATACGGGGGTCAGTTCGGTCGAGCTGGCCTCCTTGATGTAGAACGCCACCCCGGACCAGCTAGCCTCCTCGGGCGTGAACCGCCCCTCGGCCACACCCTGCTGAGCCGAGATGTAGTTATTGACCCACCAGTCGTACTGGTGGACTCCCGCGCCGTTCTCGTACACCTCGAAGATTGAGCGCCCCTGAAGGGACGTGCCGCAGCCTGACATCAATGCCTCCTGTTACTTCTCAACCGGGGAAAACATCTCGCCGCACAGGCCGCACACCAGCGGCCCCGTGGAGATCTGCTTGGGGGTGACCTGGATCTTCCGTGCGGGCACGCAGGCACACGCCACCGCTTGACGCTGACCAGCCCGACTGGGCTTCGCAGCGATCTCTTGGTGCAGCATCGGGAGGTGCCCGACGTTTGCCTCTTCTAGGGCCCGAATGGTCTCGGCGTACGTCTGGACCGTCGCCTCGGTAATGGTGCAGGCCGAGTATCCGAGCGCCTGTGACGGCTCCTTCGGACGTTCCAAGCCCAGCTCCTCGGCCAAGGCCGCGAACCTCGCGTTGTGGTAGCGGTTGCCCGAGCGGCTGGTGTCCTTGATCCCACGGGCGTACGCCAGTGAGTGAGCTGCCTCGTGCAGCACGGTCTGGAGAACCCGCGCCCCACCCTGAGCCAGCAGCTCCCCCGCGATGAACAGCTCGGGGGCCGCGCCATCTGCGAGCTGCCAACGCTCGGGCCAGTGATGGCCCCAACGCGTCCGCTTGCCCTGACTGGCCGTACCGGTGATCAGGACAGCGTCCGGTACCTTGTCGTGCCTGCTCTGGACGTCCTTCCACATCGCCTCAAGAGCCGAGATGATCCGGCTCCCTGCGTCGAGCATGGGACTCCTCTCTTGGCGTGGACACGCCAACGGTGTGCGGGTAGGTGGCCGAACGGCCTTGACCGCACACGACCCGAAGACCGTGCACGATCAGGGGTGTTCGGAGACCTAAGCCATGACCAGGACCTTGGAGTCCTGCTCCTGCTCCTGGTCCTCCTCGATGACCTCGTCAACCCAGACGTAGAGCGTCGCGGGGCGCCCGCCCTCCGACCGCATCTTGGTGGTCTTGACCTGCCCGCAGCCGTCAGCAATCGCTCGGATCTCCGCGGCCCTCACCCGCTGGAACTTGCGGGCAACCTCGGTGGAGGTCACACCCGAATCCCCGGCCTCGCGGATGTAGGCGATGATCCGGGCCGGGATGTCGCTGCCGTCAGACTCGGCCTCCGGGAGCGTGTACGTGACCGTCTCGACCATGTACTGAACCAAGGCGAGAGCCGCGTCGAAGTCCGTGACCTTGATCTCGGTCCTCTTGTCCGCGAGGCAGTACAGGCCCGCAAGCCGGATCATGTAGGCCATAGCCCGCTCGGTGTACTGGCCCAACTCTTCGTTCCCGGCCGTGAGGGCGTCGCAGATCTCGCGGTGCTTGGCCTCAAAGACCTTGGCAACCCCGACAGGCACGACGATGTCCGTGACCTCTTGGGCGAAGTTGACCATGGTCCGGAGCCGGTTTCCCAGCCGCTCGATCAGCTTGTCCGGGTTCGCGGAGGCAAACACCGGCAACTTCTTCGACTGGTAGGACCAGACCGGGAAGAACCTGTTGTACGTGCCCCCGGTCGCGTCCTTGCTTCCCGAGATCGCACCCCAGTTCTTCGGCTGCACGTGCCCGACGATCGCCACGTGCGGCTTGTGGATGTGGATGTCTACCTGGCTGGTGCGGTGCCCGATGGTCGAGCCGTCCCACGCCTTACGGAGGTAGCCACCAATCTTGGTGTCTCGCTTGGCGTTCGCGATGAACTCATCCATCTCCTCCGCGACGAACAGCATCGGAGCGGACACCCCACGGATTGCACGCGCCGACAGCTCGGCCGCGAGACCGAGACCCGTGGCCGGGAGGTTGTACGACACGTTGTTCTGGAAGAAGGCACCCAGGCCGGCCTCGATAACCTTCATGGCTATGCCCGTAGCCGTGCCCTTACGGCCCACTCCGGTCGGGCCCACCAACACCGGCCAGAAGGTCAGAGGCATGCTGCCCTTACCTGTACCGACGCCGGGCAGGTTGCCTACGGCTGCGCTGAATCCCGAGAGCAGCGAGACCAGGACCGACACCTTGGAACCCTCGGTGTACTTGTCCAGCTCCTCGACCATCTTGCCCAGCGGCCCGATGAACATCTCCGGGGAGGGGGTTGGCATCTCGTTCATGACCTTGCTCATTACCAATCTCCTGTATGAAGTAAGAAGTAAGCCCGGATCGGTAGAGGTTCGGTAAGGGGCACCCCTCGCGGGTGCCCCAGGCCCAGCCGCTACGCAGCGGCTGCCAGCTCCTGGCCGAGCAACCCGAGGCTCTGCATGTGCTTGGTCAGTCGGGCCTTGAATTCGGGCGAGAGGCTGTCGACCGTGCGACAGGTCGGCACGCTGTGAGCCGGTTCGATCCACACCTGGATAGCCGTCCGGGGAGCGCCAACCTCACGGGCCAAATGGACCTGCTCGGCCGTCCAACAGTCGAAGGCCCCGACGTAGTGGCAGTAGCCGATGATGAAGGGAAAGTCCTTGGCGTCCTGGGGCGTGATCTGCATAGGGAATCGCCTTTCATGAAGGGGGGTACCAAAGCGAGCTAGAAGCTCGGTAAGGCGGCCCGAAGGCCGCCAGACCCAACCTCTAGCGAGCGCGGTCCAGCAGCTCCTGGACGTTCTCAGGGGGCCTCATGTCATTCCAGAAGTAGCCGCAGTTCACATTCGGAAGGCCCTGGAAGATCTCTTCAACCTCCAGGTTCTCGAATGCCTCATCCTGGGAATGTGCGTGAATCTCCAGGGCCTTTGATATGGCATCCTGCTGGCTATCCGCATTCACAACCCAGGTGTAAGGCTTCTCGCCGTCCTCACGCTCTCGGCCCGATATGGTCACGGTGTAGGTCATGTGCGACATGCGTATCCCCTTGTTAGTGATTGACGGTCTGGAGACCGCACACCGTGGAAACGGTGTGCTAGTCCAGTCCTCTCAATCGATTAGGCGGCCCGGTTGACGCGCCTCATAGCCAGGACATCCGATTCGTTGATCTCCCTGGCGTGGCAGCCGTAGTAGTTGCTGTCACCGCACGAATCCATCCACGCATCCTCGTTGTCCTCCAGCCATTCAGCTACGGCGTCGGGGTCGCCCAGAATCTCCTGGGGAATGTCCAGGTCTTCGATGTCCAGATCGAACCGGTACTCGACGGTCTCGACAACCGTCATTCGGATTACGTGCCTCACGTTGGGGCTCATATCAGTTCTCCTTCTTCGCGTTGATGTCGAGCAGGTCGAAAAGCTGGCAGCATCCGCAGACCGTGCCGCCTTCGGCTTGAATCCAGTCCTCAATCGGGTTGAGGCACCTATCGCAGAGGTCTTCTCCGCACATCAGGCACACATGTTCTCCAATCCCAAATGACCTCAGACGCTGCGGAAAACGTTGCCTGTGGAGGAGATCCAGTACTCGGACTCCCAGGCGATGGTGTCCACCTGAATCCGGAAACCGGGAGGGCAGTTGGCCAACTCCGGGTAGATTTCCTCGGCGTACTGCCAGGCGAAATCCTCAATCGAGTCGAACTGTCCGCAGAATGCGTCCTGCCAGTTGTTGATCGCCTCGTCGAGATTCTCGATACCGCCGATGTGTGCCAAGTAGTCCCCGAATGCATCCCGGTCGGATTCGGCGATCCCACAAAGGGCTTCGTGCGTCTCCCAGATCCGGTCGAGATCCGGGTATTCGCTGATCGAAATCCCGTAGTCGTTCTCGTAGTCCCCGAGGATGATTTCCTCGGCTCCCCTAGTGACCTCGTATACCTTTGCCTTGAAGTCGTCGATGTCGAAGAAGTCGTCGAGGTCAACCCAGCCGCCGATCAGGCGTCCGCCGACGTATGCGCTCAAGTTCCAGAAGTGAACGCGGATGGTCGATGAACCGGTGAGAGAAGAAAGAAGCATGCCGTCTCCTTATGTCGCAGATCTGTGAGCGGATTGCTCGGCAAAGCGGCCCGAAGGCCGCCAGACCCAACCCTCCGTTCAGCTCCGGCTCATGTGGTCAAGTACCTCGACCGACTTGCACTTGTGCTTGAATGCGTTGTTCACAATGCATTCGAGCCAGTCGCCGTCGTCGATCCCGTAAACCTGCTCACCGCATGTGGCGCAGTTGAATACCCCGCCCCAGGTGTCGCTGTATACGACGTCCTTGATGCGGTCGAGTACCAGGCCCAGTGCCTCTTCAGCGCTCATTCCAAGTTCCTCATACTTCTCTCTGATCAGCAGGTCCAAGTGGCTCATTACGCTCATTCCTCGGTCTCCCTAATGCGCTCGAATCGAGTCCACGAGCATTCGGGATGGGACATTGCGTCTACCGCGTGCCGTCCGCAGAACTCGATTTCCCGAGTGCCCCCAGTGGGCTTTCTGGCGCTTAGATGCCAGCGAACCTTGTGCTTGCAGAGCGCCCAGTCGCAGACCTTGTAATTCACATCAGATCCTTTCCATGCTCAGGATCGTTCCGGCCACGGGCCTTTCACCCGTCGCATGCGACCCGCAGATCTGGTAGGTCCCAGCCCATTCACTGGCCCTGATCGTCGCCTCAAACGCGGCATCGTCTTCGCACATGAAGATCTCGCACGACATTTCAGACCCCCTTACTTTCGATCCAGACAACCCAGGTCACGGCCTGCACGACCTGGGGGAGCATTCCGAGACGCTGTGCGGCCTCTCGGTAAACGTGCGCCAGAAGCGCATAGCGGTTCTTAGAGCCAAGGCCCCGATCGGCTTTCCCGTACCTCTCGCCTACGGCAATGTCGTGGGCGTGGCGGTCAATGCAGATCGCATCCGCATCGGTCGGATCAGCAATGCATCGGTAGAAGTGCCCCGTCTTGGAATCCATCGGGAGAACCGTTTCCGGAGACTCGCCCGACATAATCCGAGCGGCCTTTCTAATGGCATCACCCACATGTCCAGTGGGCTCACCTTCAGCAAATGCCCGAGTCGCGAGTTTGACGTTCTCGCCCCACGACTTGTTAGCCGAAAGGGCGGCAATAACGCCCGCACCTGCCCTTGCATTGCCCTCAGAAATCATTTTCGCGAGCTGGTTAGCAGTGCGATACCAGTTCATTCCGCGTGCCATCTGATCGGTTGTGGCGGAATCCCAAACCGCAAGGATGTTCCGCACATAGCCCTCTCGGATAGCCGCATCGGGGTTAATTTCGATGGGCATGGCAATGCCTTTCTACGGTGGGGGTTGAATCCGCAATGGGTGTCCCTAGGCGCGTTTGAAGCGCTTACTCCCTGGTCAGAGGGCTAGGGACCACCTGCTAGGCGAAGAGAATGTGTGCGGTCAGTTCGTCTGCGATGTCCGCCGCATGCCGACGCTTTCCACGTACCGCCGCAATCTGAGAGACCATTTCGCGGGCCTGGTTGCACCACTTGGTGAACCCTGCGATTGATTGGAAATCGCCGTAGTCGTTGACATTCACGCAGCACCCGCAGGGCTTCACAACTTCCTTGCACATAACTACCAACCCGCTTTCTTCCAACCTCTTATTTGAGGGCATAAAAATGACCCCCGGGCTACTTAATTGAACGCCAGGTAGTAGTTTTCCTGGGAGTGATACCACGTCTCGATCAGGCTGAACGCGGCCCACTCATCCTCCGCCGTGCCGACGAACAGACGCTGGTCGCCGAACACAATGAACGCTGCGTAGTAGGTGTCCATGGACAGCGCCTGGCCCTTGATCTCGCCTAGGCCGGAGAGCATGTTCAGGCCCGAGCCGTTCGGGTAAGCGCTGTAGTCGAAGTCGAGCATTAACCCTCCAGTTGTGATCTGAGGACCACACACCCGTGTGGTCCCAAGACCACCGCCTGGCGGCGGTGTCCAGCTCTACTTGTTGCAGAGCTGGTCGTACTTCTTGGCAGCCCGACCGCCCCAGTAGTAGCCCAGCTTCCGGTGCGCCTTGGCGTACTTGGCGACCTTGGCGACAGCCTCGGACTTGTCCCCGTGGGTGACGCACAGGATCACGCCGGGGTGGTTGTAGCTGAGCACCCAGTAGGCGTCATGCTTCACCTTGCCGTGGGCCGCGTAGGCGACAGTCGGCTTAGCGGGCTTGGTCGGGGCCGCATGTGCGGTGCCCGTGGTGCTTGCCATGCCTGCCAGGGCGATGCCGGTAAGGGCGATGCTCGCTGCCAGCTTGCGCATTGGGTTCTCCAGTTGTGACCAGAGGGCCGCGACTTTCGCGACCCCGTGGCCACCGCCGAAGCGGTGCGGGTGATCAGCTAGCAATCAGCGGATTCTTTTCCGGCATCACAAGTGATCCGGTTTCGGCGTCAATCGCCGATCACCCCAGTTAGTTGGCCCGTTCATAACGTCCGACGGGCAGCCCGTAGTGCCACTTGGAATGTCCGCCCACTTCCGCCTTGCGCCCGTACCGATTTGACGTCCCGAGCGCGGCGGCCTTTGCGGCTTGTCCTGTTAGCGTGGCCCGCTATTGAGTTCTCAAGTAACGCTTGCCGGGCATGGGCTGTGTCGCCCACTTCCGTCGCTTCCCGTCACACTCGGGAGGCTTGAAGGGTCACCGGCCGGAAGGTTCTCCGGCCTGCCGCCCGTTCGTGCTAGGCGGTCTTGGTCTTGCTGGGTCCGATCTTACCAACCTCTTGGCTTTGTGCCAATCTCCTGTTTGGGAGCTGACTTTGCCGATCTAGGCTGTTGGGCCACTCCCCCGCGCTCTGGCAGGTTCGTCGTGGTCCGCCCTGTTCGGCGTGGTCCACACTCTACAGGAGGTTGGTAACTTTCGTCACCCTCTCCCCCGCCTCCCTTGCGGGGGGCGGTCTGCCTTGCGCTTCCGCCGTGTTGGCCGGTCGTGCTTGGCATGGCCTTAGCTTGGCATAGGAGGTTGGTAATTGGCAAACAGAAAGGGCGAATAGGGCTCTGATCTGCGGGATTAGTTGTCACCTCGCGGGCGCGGTTCCCTTTCCCACGGAAGGGGGCCGCACTGTGGACATGCAGGGACAGGCAGGACAGAGAACTACACACACGGCTAGTGCAGGGCATGGCACTGCGACACAGGTAGGGCACAGGCGGGCATGAGCGCTAGGACACAGCACAGTGAGATGAGACAGAGCAAAGGGGCGCTGACGTGGGCAAGCGCAATGAAGTGTGCGCGCTGTTGAGCGCGTGATGTGTGGCCATGATGAGCGAGAAGAAAGAAGTCCTGACCTGCGGTTTTGTTTCTTCTTTCAACACGGGCACCACATGATCTCAACGATCATGGAATCCCCTGCTCACAGAGGGTGTGGGGGGATACATACTTACGCCTGTGCGTGAGCCCGAGGGTCCTGCCTCCTCCGACCAAGTACAAGTCTGGGATCGCGCTGTAAGGTCGTTTGAGGCCCTTACCGCAACAAGAGAGGAGGGGAGCCCCCAGACAGCAAAAAACCCGCTCAGAAGGCCCTTCTGGGCCCGTTGGCGGGTGATTCTCCTGGGTTTCATGGAGTTATGTAGGCGACCCCGAAACTCGGGTGATTATGGAGGGAGTTAAAGAGGCCGCCTACGGGATCAAAGAGGTGACTCGCTCTGCCTTGTGTACGGCTCGTAGTCCGCCTCATCGGAAACCCAGAACCCGGACGTCAGGATGCCGTCCTTCACATAGGCCATAACGACCGGGGCCTCGCGGGTTGGCGCCATGACGGGGTTAAAGAAGAAGCTCGGCCACGGCCGGCCGAGTTCTAGATGGACTAGGTACATCCAGCCGCTGTCCTTGTACCGCGCCCGCTCGACTTTGAAGCGGTCGCCTTCGTGGATCAGCTCGGCATCTGTGCACGGGAAGCCATGCGGGCTCTCTGGAGGCACTCCAGCAGCTTTCATGGTCTCGTGGATCTCCGCGAGGGTGACCCAGATGGCAAAGAAGTTGTGGTTCTTATCGCTCCAGGAGCGCAACACCCGCCCCTTGAAGGGCGGAAGCATGTAGTAGGACGTTGACTTATTTAAATCGACCCCAGTCGGGACTGTGTACTCGTAGAGGAAGCCGTCCTCGTATCCCTGGCGGACCACATGGATGCCTGAGGGGTGGTTGATGATCACTTCTACGTTCGTCGTAGGTCGCAGGGGGTTCCTGGGGCCGCGCCGGGAAGATCCCCGGCCGGCCTCCGAGTGCGGTATAGCCATAACGTGAGGTATACCACTGTATGTTCGGTTTTATGCTTGAAAGTTCATCGAACGTAGGGTAGATCCTTTTACCTGGTCAGGACGTTGGGACGCCCTGCCTGCTGCCACTTCCGCTCCACGGTGAAGGACACCCGCCCCTGATCGCTCACGGGCTCGTTCACACTCTTAGCCCAAGCCCTCACGAGAGCAGCGACAGAAGGCTCTCCACCCTTGGAACGGGATCGCCGACTCCGGCCGGCCTTTGAGACCGCGGGCTCGGGCGTGGCGGCAACGGAGCCCTCTTCGATGATCTCCCACGCCTCCATGAACGACTTCTGATGCTCGTCACACAGGTCGACCTCCCGCAGCTCGCCCCGGAGGTTAGTCCAAGTGTTGTGGTGGGTCGCCTCAACGTTGCAGTCCCCATCCTTGGCGCAGTGGTGATCACAAATGGTGATGAGTTTGGTAGCCATATCCGCTCCCTCCGAGGCTCCGGGCCCTAGGAAGAAGAAAGAAGTGGGCCTCTGATGACAATAGTACCAACCTCCTACAAGGGCGCAAACGCAGAAAAGCCCCCACAGTAGCGGGGGCAGCTCCTGGGAGGGGACCGGAAAGTCCTTGACTCCCTCATCGGGGGCAGGCACCCTCGGATGGCGTACAAGTCCGTGCAAGTTCGCAGCAGTGGAGGCGACCATGGCGCTACGGTTCATTGGAATCGACGACACCAGCGGCGGCAACAACTGCCCGATGGTGTGGAAAGACGACTCGGATGGCTCCATCGTGCTGCAAGGCTGGGAGGTCACCGATCCCGGCGAGTTGGCGCAGCTTCGAGAGCGGAGCACGCTGCCGGACAACGAGAAGATCATTCGTATTCCCAAGCGGATGATCCCGTACCTCTTGGAGGCTTGCTCAGAATGAGTCCACGTACCTTCTCTGAGATGCTGGCCAGCGCCCAGCGCGAGGCGATCCATCTGGAGATGCGGGACACCTACACCCCTGACGACCCTTGCTACATCGAGTGGCAGAAGACCGGGGTCATCGACGTGGATACCCACTGGCACGAGTGGCGCGATGAGGTCGCGGAGACGGTGGCCCGTGGGGTGGCGGTACGTCGGGCGCGGATCGTGTCCGAGCCGCTGTCGGAGTTCGTTCGTTACGAGTACGAGCTGTCATCGCCACTCAACGTAGCGGCCGGTGAGCAGATCCGGTGGTTGCCCAGAACCCAGGCGTCGGACCTCACGTTGCCGGGCAACGACTTCTGGGTGTTCGATGACCACCTTGTGCGGTGGTCGTTCTTCGGCGGGAACGGTGAGTACGTCGGCGAGGAGCTGACGACCGATCCGGCCCTGATCAAGCTGTGTACGACGGCCTTCGAGGCCGTGTGGCAACGGGGTGTCGATCACTCGAAGTACCAGCCCGAATAAGCTCAATAAGCACGATGTCCAGCTCGCCGTATTCGTCTGCCCGACAAGTCCGCTTAGCCATTGCCGAGCGTCTTCGCGAGATCATGCGAGACGCCGGCCTCAACGGACGCTCACTCGCCGAGGCGGCGAGCTGGCATGAGTCCAAGTCTTCTCGGCTGCTTCACGCCAAGACTCTGCCCTCAGATGAGGATCTTCGGGTCTGGTGCCAGGTTTGCGGTGTGCCGGATCAGGTGGATGACCTGATCTCGCTGTCAAGGACAGCGGAGTCCATGTACGTGGAGTGGAAGCGGCTGCATAGGACCGGCCTGAGACAGCTCCAGGACTCGAAGGTGCCTCTCTACGAGAGCACCCACTTACATCGGGTGTACTGCTCGCAACTCGTTCCTGGGTTCCTCCAAACCAGTGGATACGCGCGGGCCCTGCTGAAGATGTTCGGGACGTTCCACAACGCCCCTGACGATCTGGAGGCTGCGGTCGCCTCCCGGGTGTCGCGCAACAGCATCCTCCAGAGACCGGGGTACCGCTTCAAATTCCTCATCGAGGAGCAGGTGCTGCGTCACCAGCTCGGTGATCCTTCCGTCATGCGCGACCAGCTCGATCACCTGTTGGAGGTGTCGAAGCTGCCCTCTACCTCGATTGGGATCATCCCGGTCACGGCACCGCGCAGGCTGTGGGCGCTTGAGGCGTTCAACCTCTTCGATGACAACCTCGTGCAGGTCGAGCTGCTCACCGCCACGGTGAATGTGACTCAGCCAAGCGAGGTCGCCCTCTATGTCAAGGGATTCGCCGATATGGCTCACATGTCGGTGGTGGGTGCGGCGGCCAGAAGCATCATTCAGGCCGCCAAGCAGGGCTTCCTGTGAGATGTGCAAACTCGTGCAAGCTTGTTGAGCCCCAGAAACCCCAGCTCCTACCGTCTGAGGCATGGCAACCGGACAGACTGCAACAGAGTCCCGTCAGGGACACCAGGACGTTGAGGTACCCGTCGAGAAGGTCAATGAGCACGACAAGGCGTTGGCCGTCGTGCAGCGGCTACTGAAGCAGGAGCGGGTCCGTACGGGGGTCTTCCACCACATCAGCCTCAAGATCCTGTGCTCCGGTGGCCCCTATCCGCAGCGCGAACTCCGATGTCATCCTCCGGAGCTGGTCGCCTACAGCGACGGCGGATGGGTGGTCGCCAGGGTGAGCGTAGGGCTGCGAGCGGGTAATTACCTCATCTCCTTGCCCACGGTGGATGACGTCGCGACTCAGATGGTGCAGGCCGACCAGCCGTACGCGGTGGTGGACATGATCTTGGCGGCTCTCCGGACAGGCGGGCGGGCGGCGTGACCGGTGCTGTGGGGGTGCGAGTAGGTCGTCGCGAGAAGCCCTACATCACGCCATACGCCGAAGAGAGTTTGGATCTGCCCGTCGCCTTCGAGTGGGTAGCGGGATTGCCTCGGCTGACCTACGTGGACGCGCTTCCGCAGGAGTGGATGTTCGGGGTTCTGTGGGTGCGCTGTGGCACCACACGAAAGGGTACGGTCCAGTGGCCCATGGTTCATACGCTGCGTCAGCGTCGGTGCATGCTGAAGCGGCTGTGCCGGGTGTGTGGTGGGTCGGCCGTTGATCCCGACACTGGGCGGATCTGGTGGGTCATGCCATCTGCGCTGCCCAGAAGCCTGCCCGCGACGTGGCCTACGGTCGGGCCGCCTACCTGCAAGGCGCACGTCAGCGAAGCGCTCCGAGACTGCCCGCATCTGCGTAGGGGAAGTCCGGCCGTCTACACGGTCGGCGACTACTCCCCCATCGGGGTGTTGGCCAACATCTACGGCCTGGACGACGACGGCCGGGTGGTGGAGGTCCGCCATCAGGTTCCCCTTGGCCTGGATGAGCACCACCTGCTCCACCGAGCCTTGGCCACGCAGTTGATGGTCAACCTGTATGACCTGCAACCGGCGTCCCATCTAGTTAAGCCGTAACTTACGAGACGCCCCAGTCCGAAGGGCGTAATCGCCAGCCGCGAGGATGGTGTCCTCTGCCTCCGCAAAGGTGCAATCCTTCCCCCAAGGAAGACTACTCTCCGTAGTTGAATTCTCACTAGGAAGAGAACTGTGAATCCACTGACCGACATCCTCTTGACCCGCTTCGCCGAGACCCCACTGCGGATCGGCACCCGCACCTCCACCATGGCCAAGATCCAGACTAACCATGTCGCCGAACTGATCGGCGAGCTCGCACCTGGCGTCCCGATCGAGGTCGTGCCGACGCAGGTCAGCGCCGACCTTTGGCCCGGCGACCTTGCTGAAATCGGCGGTAAGGGCGCCTTCAGCAAGGAAATCGACCGCGCCTTGACGAGTGGCCGGATCGACATCGCTGTCCACTGCATGAAGGATGTCCCCGGAGATGTCCCCCTGGCCGAAGGAACCGCTTTTGGCGCCTATCTGCCGCGTGACGACGTTCACGACGTCGTAGTCACCCGCGACGGCGTGGCCTTGGCCGACCTCCCGGCCGGGTCGCTGATCGGCACCAGCTCGGTACGACGCCGCGCTCAGCTCAGCATCCACCGACCTGACCTGCGCACCGAACGCATCCGTGGCAACGTCGATACCCGCCTGGCCAAACTCGACGAGGAAGGCAGCAAGTACGCTGCGCTCATTCTCGCCCGAACCAGCCTGCTCCGCCTCGACATCCTCGACCGCCACCACGAGACCTTGCCCCTGGAGTTTCACACTGCCGCCGAAGGCGTCGTGTCCATGGTGCCGCCCGTGGGCGCCGGTGTCGTCGGCATCCAGGCCCGCAGCTCCGACACCCCTGTCATGCGGCTCTTGGACGAGCTCAACCACCCCGCGACAGCCCGGCATATCCTCGCCGAGCGGACGATGCTGCACATGCTGTTCGGCCACTGCAACAGCCCCATTGCCGGGCATGCCTCCACCACCGCCGACGGACAGATGAGCCTGTTCGGCATGGTGTTCAACCGCGACGGCAGCGCGTTCGTCCGCTCGCATGCGTGGGGCGACCATGCCGATCCGGCTACTCTTGGCGCCCGCGTCGCCGCCGACCTGCTTCATCAAGGTGCTCGCAATTTGATCACCGCCACCCGTAAATGACGGACTCGGACTTACGGTCCGACCTCGCAGCCGGGCCGTACTGCTGCGCTGTCACCGCCCACCTCCTCGTGCTCGACGAGGTGGGCCGGTGGCTCACCCTCCGCACGGCCAGCGATCACACCCGGTGGCAGCTCCCCGGAGGCCGCGCCCACCACGGTGAGAGCCCTGCCGCCGCCGCGACTCGCGAAGCCCGCGAAGAAACCGGCCTGATCCTTCCCGCTGAACGCCTCGTCACCGTCGCGTGGATCCCCGCCAGCCAGCCCGTCCGTCGCGACCGCATCGCCTTCGTCTTCAGCACCCGCGCCCTCCGATCACAAGACCTGGAGGCGATCACCGTACAGGCCGATGAGGTCGACGCCTGGCGGCTCAGCCCCGCTCACCTCGCTATCGCCGACCTGCACCCCTTGGTCGCCGAACGACTCTCTGAGGCCGGCTTGCACGGGCCGGGTCATTACCTCGACCAGGACCCGAAATCCCGGCATGAAAGGACCTTGATGCCCTGATGACCGTGGAAATCCTTACCCCCAACGACCTCGCCATGGTCCTGCTGGTCCGTGGTGATGACGACGACCTCATCCCTCGCCCGCTGCCTACCTTGCGGATCAAAGAGGTCGGCCCCACGGTCGCTGATCTCGCCCGCGTCGGTGTCTGCTCGGTCAAGCTGTTCGCCTCCGGTGATGCCCGAGACCCGTACGGCTCCCGTGGAGCGGCTTCCGACAACCTCATGATCCGAGCGATCCGTGAGGTGAAAGCCGCTGACTCGGCGATGATCGTCTCGACGGAGACGTGCCTGTGCGCCTACACCGATACCGGTGAGTGTCACATCGCCAACGACACCGGCCGACCGGACCTGCCCGCGACGCTCGACGCCCTGGCAGAACAAGCCGTTGCTCAGGCCGCCGCCGGTGCTGACATCGTGGGCCCGGCCGCTATGGCTCCTGGGTCGGTGAGACACGTTCGCCAAGCGCTGGATGACACCGGCCAGCAACTCACCGGGGTCATGCCACATCTGATCTTCGACTCGCGGCTGTATGCCGCTTACCAACGCACGATGGACGCCTCCCCTGCCTCCGGCCGCCGCGTGTTCCAGATCGCCCCCTGCTACCCGCAGATGGCCATCGAGGCAGCTCTGACGTTCGTCGCCGAAGGCGCGGACCGGCTCCTGCTGGAGCCGGCACTGTTCTGCGCCGACGTCCTGATCGCCCTGAAGCAGGCATGTGGTGTGCCGCTCGCGCCGTTCTCCGTGTCGGGCGAGTACACCCGCTTGGCTGGCGACGGGGACTGGCGGCTCATGTTGGAGCTGTTCACCTTCCTCAAACGCGCGGGATCCGACCGGATCATCACCTACGCCGCCGCTGACCTAGCGCGAGTCCTGACCGGTTAGGGGCTCGGCGGAAGACTCCCGGTAGGGCCAGCCTTCCCTGGCCGGTCTTCCCCACGGGCCGAGCCCTACCGGGGCACCATTCACAACGCAAAAAGGCCCCCGCCACGAAGGCGGGGGCAGTTCTCAGGACTCTCTAGTCGGGGTGACGATCCGGCTCACGCCGGCACCCCTGATGAGCTTCAGACACCCCTGACAGGGTTCGTCGGTGATGTAGAGGGTGGCTCCTGTGCAGTCGTCCTTGGAGGCGTAGAGCAGGGCATTGGCCTCGGCGTGAACTGATCGGCAGTCGCTGTATCCAGGGCACGGAAGGCTTCCTCCCATGCCCTGCCCCAGATCCTCTGCTTCTCCTCGAAGTGCCTTTGATACGCGGAGGCACGGCGATTCGAGGCAGCCCGCCTCTCCTGGGGGGACTCCGTTGTATCCGGTGGAAGCAATACGTCGATCGGGACGGACAAGGACCGCGCCAACTCTCCGACGGCTACAGTCGCCGCGTCGAGATACGGCTGAAGCGATTCCAAGGAAGTACTCATCCCAACCAGGCCGGTCGTGAGCCTCGTCAGGTCGAGCTTGGAAGGCGACTCGGTGTTGTCCATCGAAGGAGACGGCCTCCTCGTAGTCGGGCATGAGGTTCCTAGAAGTCGTGTAGACAGAGCGGGCAGTAGTGGATGTCCTCGACGCTCTTCGGCAGCGTGGTCGGGGTCCAGGTGCTGTAGCGCGCGGCCTCGGCCATGTTGGTCGCGAGCATCTCGATGCTGTAGCCCAGCAGCAGATCTACCTCGGTGAGGTAGCAGTGCCGGCACTCAGGGCAGACGAGGTAGGCCCCGGAGGGCGGGACCGGTTCGTCCCGCCCGCAGGAGTAGCAGAAGTCCGGACTTGGCGTGTTCACGCCATCTCTTTCATCAGAGCCAGGAAGGCCCCCACCGCGATGATTGCGATGAGGGCCAGGGCGGACTTGAGGGCGTCGCTCACGAGCCGTCCCAGAGTTCGTTGACTTCGAGGGTGTTTTGCAACCGGTCCTCCAGCGCGGACAGGCGCGCTTCGAGCCGCTCCACCTTGAGCTTGAGCCACGAGATCTTGGCCTCGTGCGGGTCGTACATCGGCATCAGGCGAGCACCGCCTTGATGAGGCCAGCGATGGCGGCGACGAAGGTCACGATGATGAGGAGGAAGAAGAGTAGGGCGACGGTGTTCCCCACGAACTTGGCGAGCTTCTCCATGCAGATCCCTTTCAGACTTCGAGGAGCGATGCGAGTGCGCGGACGCGCTGGTCCATCTGGGAGGCCGCGGTGAGGTCGCCGACCTCCTGAGCGCGCTGAAGCTTGCGGCGGTAGCTCTCCAGGTGGCGCTTGGCCTTGGCACGGAAGTCCGCACGCTGGTGGAAGTTCGCCTTCGCCTTTAGCTCGGAGTTCTCCAGCTCCAGTCGTCCGATATGTGCGACGAGCTGTCGGGCCAGTTCGGCAGCCGAGGAAGACACTTGGGGGCTGGGCATGGGGTCCGACTCCTTGATGATCTCGTAGCCCTCATCGGGGACTTCGACGGTGAAGTGTGCGTAGGTGGGACTGCCGTAGCGCGACTCGATCTCGGCACGCTTGAGGGGGATGTGCGTCCCGTTGGGGATGAGCCAGAAGGAGCCCCCGCGCTGGAAGAAGGTGAGCTTGTCGCTCATGCGGTCCTCCTGATCTCCTCGTTTCTGATGAGGCCCCCGAAGTCCTGGAAGGCGTTGGGGGCGATGCACTGGAGGTGGGCGAGGACCTCTTCCGCCAGCTCCTGGATCTCGGCGTCGGCGGCGACGTGGAACCGCTTGGTCAGGACCTCGCGCCAGGCGCGCAGGTTGCCGGTGACGACCATGTCCACGGGGTGGGCGTTGAGGAGGAAGGCCCTGGCCGCTTCGCGGGCCTTCTTACGGGGCACTCCCTGCTCGGCGAGGGCGCTGCGCACCGCGACGTACATCTCCTCGGCCTGGCCGTGGAAGCTGCGCAGGGTGTCCTCGTGTGAGGTTCCGCGCAGGGCGGGAGGAATGACTGCCTGTCGGCCGGCCTCGTCCACGTAGCGCTGTGACTGTACGGAGAAGGACAGGTGCCTGTGCCGGGTCAGCTCGGCGAGCAGGGACCGGCTGACGCCCTGGATGAGGAAGGTAGCGGAGGCGTGCTCCAGCACCGAGAAGTGCTGGTGCTCGATGATGTTGGCGAGGTAGCCCCGGTTGGTTGCGGTCTTGGGGTTCTTGCGCTCCCAGGCTTCGTAGCACTGGCGGCCTGCGGCCTCGGCCAGGCCGTCTGACCAGGTGGTCCAGGCTTCGGTCTGAAAGCCGGTGGCTTCCTGGAAGGTATCGGCGTCAAAGCGGGTGCAGGCGATCAGTTCTACGTTCAAGGTTCTCCTTATTAGTGGTCGGCTCCGTAGAGGGAGCCCCAGGAACGGCCGGCGATTTCGGGCTCGGTGACGAAATCCACGCCTCGGATCTGAGTCCGGAGGCACTCGCCGATCTCTTTGGCGAGGGAGGGGGCCTGCTTCAGCGGCAGGCTGGCGACGACTTCGTCATGAATGGGGAGGCGCAAGAAAGAAGTAAGCCCGGCCTTGTCGCTCTTGATGAGCCCTCGGGCTGTCACGTCGCGGGAGGCGGACTGAATGGCGTAGTTGATGGCGCTGTAGGCCCGGTTCGGGTCTACGTACAGGCGACGGCCGGTGATGGTCTCGATGTAGCCCTGCTGGCCCGCGATGCGGGTCATTTCCTTGGCGAGCTTGGCGACGCCGGGGTAGGCGGCGTTGAAGCCTGCGATGGTGCGCTTGGCCACGTCCTCGGAGACCTTGGCCTGTTCCACCAGGGCCTTCCAGCCTCCGCCATAGCAGACGAGGAAGTTGGCCATCTTGCCGATCTTGCGGCCCACGCCCGCTGCGTCAGCGGTGATCTGGTGGAGGTCTTCGCCCAACTCGAAGGCTCGGTACATGCGCTCGTCACCAGAGAGAGCAGCCGCCATGCGCAACTCCTGCGCCTGGTAGTCGATGCTCGCCATGACGTGGCCTTCATCGGCCAGGAAGCACCTGCGGACCATCCAGTCGCCTGACGGGAGGGTCTGGGCCGGGATGCCGGTGATGGACATGCGGCCTGTGCGGGCCTGAAGGGTGTTGATGTTGGCGTGGCATCGGCCGTGCTCATCGGCGTTGGCGAGGAAGGCTTCGGGCCAGGTACCGGCCCACTTGCCTGCCTTGCGCAGTTCCTTGATGCAGCGGGCGAAGTACATGCCGCCTTCGGCCAGGTGCTCCAGTAGGTCGTCATCCACCTGGGGTTTGCCGGTGGGGGTCTGCTTGAACTCGGTGTGGCCCATATACAGCAGGGCTTCAAACACGTTGTCGGTGCTGTTGGGGTTGAACTCGTCGGGGTCGAGGAAGCCGAGCTGCTCGATCTCGCGCTCGATCTCCATCTGCCACCACGTCTCCTCCTGGCGGAGGCGGGTGGCCAGCTCACTGGTGTACTCGCGGTCGAGAAGGAATCCGTTCTTGCTGATGTCCGTACAGATTCGGGCGATCTCGTGTTCGTAGCTGATGAGGTGTCGAGCACTGGTGGGGATCTTCGGCCCGAGGGTCTTGGCCAGGACCCAGGCCAGGACCGGGTCCATGAGGGCGTACATCTGGAATATCTCGTCGTCCAGCGAGACCTGTTTGAAGTAGTCGGCCTTCTTGAGCTTGAGTGCCTTGCACTGTCGGCCGACTGAGCCCTTGATGTCCTTGGCGGCCACCGGGTCGATGTAGACCTCGGTCAGCTCCTCCAGCCGATGTCCCGACCCGCCCTCTTTGCGGGCGCGGGAGTCCACCAGGCGGGAGATGATGCCGGTGTCTATCGTCTTGGGGAACAGTTCCCCGAGGGGGACCTCCAGGCAGCGGTCTGCCACCTGGAGGTCGAAGGGTGCGTTGTGGATGTAGAGCCGCTTGGCGTGGCGCAGCGTGGTGGCTGCGTACCAGGCGAAGCGGGGGTGTCTCTCTACGGGGAGAAGCCAGGTCTGGTCCCCGGCTGAGAACTGGGAGGCCCGGAGCCTGAAGCCCGGCTCGTAGATCTCCAGGCTCGTTGTCTCGTTGTCGAATCCGAACTCGGTTCGCTGTTTGGCCCAGTCGGCGAAGGCTGGGAGGTCTTCCTCGGTCTCCACCACGTGGCCGGTGACAGTGCGGCCCGCGAGCCGCATCTCGTGAGTCCGCACTACCAACCTCCTGTTTCAGGGCATGAAAAACCGCAGTCGTGGCTACTTGTTGCGGACGAACAGAGGCTTGCACTGGTCGGGGTTGCCCTTTTCAAGCGGGCAGAAGTGGCCGGCCCAGGGGCCCTTGGCACCGTTGCCGGTGATGTACTTCATCTCGCCGTGGGCGCAGGACTTGCTCTCCTGGCCGGGCGGGGGGCTTGCCGGCCGCTGGGCTGCGGCGGCGTTGCCACCGCCACTGCGCGTTGCGGCCTGGGCGGTGCCCGAGTCGAGGGTCTTGGCGAACTTGGCCACCTTGGCGGTCAGCTCCAGCAGGGCCTTGGCCTCGTTGAGGGTGTTCATGGCCTCAGCCACGGAGTCACTGTGGATGACGGTCCAGGGGGCGTCGAAGCCCGCGCCGTACTTGATGGTGGTGACGACCTTGCCCTCAGAAGTGCCGTTGCTGGTGATGGTGCTCTCCTTGCTCGGGGTGGTGTTCGTGGTCGCCTGCGCCTCATCGGCGGGCGGTTCAGTGGTGGGGGCCTCAGAGGCCCACGGGTCGGCGGCCGGTGCTTCGGCGGCCCAGGGGTCTTGGTCAAAGCTCATGCTGTGCTCCTGCTCTCACTTATGTATGGGGTGGACTAGGGGCGGATTCACCTGATGGGGCAGGCTCCGTTTGCACAGTCCTCGTCGGTGCCGTCTTCGACGTTGGTCAGGCCGGTGGAGGCCACCCAGTCCTCGTAGTCCTGCTGGGTGATGCGCTCGTAGGGCGCCAGCTCGTATCCCTGCTCGGGGAAGATGGTCGAGCCCTTGAGGGCCGTGGAGTACTTCTTGAGGGTCTCGGCGAGAGACTCGACGGTGTAGAGCTTGGGGTCGAGGTTGGCGGTGAAGGACACCGCGTTGTCGGCGTACTCCTTCTGGACCATCGCCTGGAAGTTGAGGAGCTGCTCAAGGGTGAGTTCGTCGGCGGACTCCACGATGTCTCCGGGCCAGCCGGCGGCTTCCACTCGCTCGACCACGGACTCCTTGGAGGGGATCTCGACGACGGCGGTGTTGGCGGCCTGTGGGTCGTCCACGACGTTGTAGCCCTGGGCGCGGTACGCCTCCACCTGTGCCTGCTGGTCGACGTCGAGGGTCGAGAAGCGGATGCGGCGGATGTAGTACCTGGAGAAGATCGGGTGGATGCCTTCGGTGGTGCCGGGCAGCTTGGCGATGCTGCCGGTGGGGGCGATGGTGGTTACCTTAACCGGCTCGGGGATGCGGAGCTGGAAGGCGTAGTCGCGGGCCTCGTCCCGCACAACCTTCTTGAGCTTTCTGAAGATCGCCCGCGCATAGGCATTCTGGGGGGCGGTGCTGTAGCGGATGCCCAGGAGGGCTAGGGCCTCCTGCACCCCGAACAGGCCCACACCGATCCTGCGGTTCTTGGCCAGGATCGCCGCCTGGTTGGGGTCGTTCACATCCCCGAAGGTGGCCCTGATGAGGAAGCGGGTCATCAAGCGGGCCGCTTTCTCTGCCTTCTCGATGTCGAAGATCCCGGTCTCTACGAACGCCGCCAAGTTGAGGTGGCCGAGGTTGCAGTTCTCGAAGGGCTCCAGGGCTATCTCCCCGCAGGGGTTGGTCGCGTAGACCTCGCCGGTCTCGCCGTCCTGCGACAGGTCGCGGTTCCAGATGCCGGGCTCACCGTTGAGCAACATCCCCATGGAGATGCGCTCCAGGACGGCCTGGGCGTGGTTGAGGTCCTCGGGATGTCCGTAGCCGTGGATGGCATTGACGAAGTCGTTGTCGATGACCACCGAGATGTTGGTGGTCCAGTGGCCACCCATGGCCTTGCTGTCGATGAAGTCGAAGATGTTCGGGTCATCCCAGGGGAGCATCGCCATGCGGGCCGAGCGGCGGTTGCCACCGGCCACGACGCACTGGGCGATGGCGTGGTCAATCTCCATGGCGTCCAGCGGGTTGACGTGCCAGGCGTCGGTGGGTCCGTTGTAGGTGGGGTCGAAGTTTCGGTCGCCCAGGATCTGGACGATCTCGTGGAGCATCCGCGCCAGGGGCGCCGGGCCGCTGGCGGTGCCTCCGAAGGTCTTCAACCGCGAGCCCGCGCAGCGGACGTTGGAGACGTCGAAGACGCGGTCCATGTGCTGGGTGTCGGGCCGCATGAAAGCGTCCAGCAGATCCGACAGGGCGTTGGCCCAACCCTCGCGGGAGTCCTCGATGACCATCGGCCAGTCCCACTCGTGGGAGAACTCGTCGCTCAGCAGGCCCTCGGCCTTCATTACCTCGTAGTCGGGGTGGCCGGGGTCGCACACGATGTGGACTTCGAGGTTGTGGCGTACGGGGCCGTAGACGTCGAGATAGTTCGAGGCGTAGTTGCTGCCGACTCCCCCGCCTTCCATGAGGCGGAGGAAGGTGAACTCGAAGTGCTCGGAGAAGCGGTCGGTCCAGCCTGAGGTGTGGCAGTTGAACAGGTACTGACGCCCGCGGACTCCACTGGCCCACAGGTGCCGGCCTGCCGGGAGGACAGCGAAGGATTCCATCAGCTTGGAAAGCTCGATGCTCTCGCGGAAGTAGGGTGCGCCGTCCTTGGGCCACTGGACGAGGTCGAGGTTGCCGTGGACGACTCGGTGAACCGTCTCGGGCCAGGTCTCCTTGCTGCCGTCCGCTCGGGTGCGGCTGTAGGTGCGCTGGTAGACGGTCTCGCCGGTGGGGCCGAAGGTGAAGGTCAAGTCAGTTCCCCTGAGTTCTGGTGGTGTTGAGTGCGTTCGCGTTGGTCATGGCCTTGCGCCGGCCGGGACCTTCGTGGCTGGTGATTTGTGGGTTGAGGTGGCGGTTCAGCTCGCGGGTGAGGGTGGCCACTGCGTCGCTGACGCGCCGCTTGTCAGGCTCGGGGAGCTGTAGGTCCTCCGGCCCGAAGGCGCACAGGATGGTGTCGTGGACTTTGTCGCTGACGCGCTCCAGGGCTGACTTGAGGTCGGCTAGGTTGACCCACAGGCTCTTGGCGTCCACCGCTGTGGCGTGCTCGGCGTCTTTGCTGGGGGTGGTGTAGGAGTCTGGGTGGTAGTAGAACTCCTTGAGCAGCGCCCGGACCTCTCGCGGCGTGTAGACCACTGCCTGCGGGTTCTCCAGCATGTAGGCGTAGTGCTGCTTGCCGCAGTACACGCTGGCCCTGCGAGAAAGAAGAAAGAACAGCACCTCGTACTCGCTGCGGTCGTAGTCGGCGGCCTTGGCCAACTGGGCGGCGTTGTGCTTCCACTCGCGCAGCGCTTCGGCCACGACCTCGGAGGCGATGTCGTCGGCCGCCATGGTCGGGTACTGCCAGGCGAACTTCCGGCCGACGTGGGCTGCTACCTGCATCAGCAGTTCGGCGTGCTCATCACTGATCAACAAGTTGCCAATCTCTTGTTTCCGGGCATACGTCAGGAGGTGGGGGCGAACTTTCCGCCTGAGCCGCGCTTGAGCGCGCCGTAGCGCTCGCCTTCGACGACGAAGGAGCCATCGCCCCAGATGTCGATGGCGTAGGGGCTGACGTCGTACTTGCCGACGTAGAGGATGCCGAAGCCTTGCTGCCAGTTGGCGACTCCACCGGCTCCGAGGTAGCCGGCCTTTTTCACGTCCATGATGTTGCCGACCTCGAAGCCCCACCTGCGGACGGGCTTGCCTCCGATGTACTGGGCGGTGTGGCGGCGGATGCCGAGTCGGTGGGTGTGGCCCATGATGACATTCGCCCCCGCTTTGGCAGCGTGGTTGTAGGCCGTGGTCCCGGCGATCTGGGACAGGCCCTTGATCTCGTGGCCGTGGATGAGGACGGTGTCCTGGCCCACCTTCGTGAACGGCTTGATCAGGTCGACTCCGAAGCCGTCGAAGTCGAGCAGCTTGGCGAAGTGGAAGGTGTCGGCGAACTCCGCCAGGGCGGGCGCGTTCTGCGCCAGGTAGACCCTTGGGCGCTCATCGTGGTTGCCTTCCAGGATTCCCACGGGCCCGGAGTAGATCTTGCGCAACGGCTCCAGGAGGTTCTTCTTGCCGTAGTCGCTGTGCTTGATGACCTGCTGCTCGAACTCGTTGCGAGTGCCCTTGGACCACCTGGACGGTGTCGGGTAGTCCATGAGGTCGCCGATCTGGTAGACGGCGTCGGGCTGGTAGTCACCGATGAAAGAAAGAACGTTGCGCAGGGCGCGCTTGTCCTCGAAGGGGAGCTGGGTATCGGACAGGATCACGATCCGCTGCGTGGTCAATCGAACAGACCTTCCTTGGCGAACTTGTCTACGGTGTCCACGTACATGAAGGTCCAGCCGCCGATGTGGGTGGCCCAGTGATCCTCGGCGGTCTTCTGGCGGTGGAAGATACAGCCGGGCTCGCACCACAGGCCGTTCTGCTGGCGGGTCTTGTGTCTCTTGAGGGCGGCCTGGCGGGACTTGAGCAGCAGATCTGTCATTCGTTCTCCTCTTCGTCCTGGCCGAGAATCGCTTTCTCCTCGTCGCTCAGGGCGTCGTCGTCCCAGATGAAGCCCACGTTCAGCCACAGGTCGTAGCTGTTGGGCAGCTCGGGGTCTTTCCAGATCATGAAGCGACCGCCCTGGGCCTCGTCCTTGCGGGCGTCGAGCGCCTCTTCCACCAGGTGCGCGAGCACGGTCTCGATGGTTTTGGCGCTGGGGATGATCAGGCCGTCTTCGGTGTGGTAGCACCAGCCCTTGGCCTGGAAGAGTCCCGAAAGCTCCCCGGGATCAAGCTCCCACTCTCCGGATATCCGCATCAGACGGTGCCGCCGAAGGCGTTGAAGTTGTCGAAGGCGGGCGCGGCCGGTGGGTTGGTGGACATCGGGGTGACCGGCTTGGCGTGCCGAGCGGCGGAGCTGGTTTCGTATCCGGCGAACGCCTGGTTGAGAGCCTTGGACAGCAGGGTGAGCTTGTAGCGCAGCATCACGTTGTAGGCGATGCCGTCTTCGACCTCCTCCATGGCGTACTGGAGGATCTCCTGGAGGCTCATCAGCTCGAACTTCTGCTGGGAACCTTCGTCGTACTGCTCCTGGCCGACACCGAGGATTCGGGCCTGGACGGCGACGACGGCCGCCATCACTTCGTTGGCGAGTTCTTCGCTGGTCATCGTGTTACCAATCTCCTGTTTGGCTCGAAAAAAAAAAGGGGGCCCAACTTGTCCGAATTTAGGCCCCGAGCTTCGCTCTCAGACCCTGGCGCCCATGCTCTCCATAGAAGGAAGTAACATCCCCCCGGCTCATGGGTATGGGGCGGACATTGTCCAATCCCCCGGAGACCTTCACGACGAATTCTCGACCGGCCTCATCGTCGTCATGCAGCACGAACACGGAGTCGAACTGCACCAGCAGCCGTCGCCAGACGGGCTCCCAGGCGTTGGCCCCAGGAGCCCCCACGGCGGGCAGGTCGCACTGGTTGGCAATGGCCCTATCGAACTCACCCTCGGTCACGCAGATGTTGCGTGTACCGCGCTGAAGTGCCTCCGTGCCGTACAGGCGGGGGATGTCGCCAGCGACCGACATGTACTTGGGGCCGGTAGCGTCCCCCATCCGCCGGAAGCGTATGGAGATGCACTCCCCGGCAGGCGTCAGGTAGGGGATGGACAGGTAGCCCCTTACGTGCTCGTGTCCGGGCTCAGGTGAACGGACGACGCCGAACCGGTGCAGCGCGATCGTTTCCTCGGTGAGGTGCCGTTCCGGGCCCATCAGATAGGCCAAAGCCTCGTCGTCGAGCTGCTCGTGGTACTTGAGTGAGGCCGTCTCCGTAAACGTCCTGGAGGACTGACTGGGGACTACAGCCTTCATCGAGTTCTACCCTCCTTAGCAGGGTGTGGGCGTTGCCTTTGGCCGGGCACGCCTGGCAGTTGAACGCCTCGTAGCGGACGCTGGCCGACGCCTGGGTGTCGTCATGGAAGGGGCATTTCATGGAGCGCCACCGACCGCCCTCCTCCACGGGAGGGACGGTCGCACCGAAGAACTCCAGTAGCGGGGTGATGGGAAGGTCCATCGCTACCAACCTCTTGTTTCAGCGCTCAAAAAAGGGCCTTATCGCTTCCTCTTCCTCTGGCGTCGGTTGTCGTTGGCCTCCTCGGAGGCGTAGCGACGGCCGATGACCTCGATCGCGGGAGGGCGCTCCAGGTAGTCGGCGGCGGCGCGCAGAACGTCGGGCTTGTCTCTGGCTGCGGTGAGCAGTCGGCCGTTGCACATCCGGCACAGCAGGCCCCGCACGACCCCGTCACGGTGATCGTGGTCCACGCTCAGCCGTTGACGTCGAGTGCCCTTGCAGATGGCACACGCCCCGTTCTGGGCGGCGAACAAGGTGTCGTACTCGCCGGCCTCCAGGCCGTAGGTCTTGCCGACCCTGCGGCGGTGGTGGGCCTCACTGCGGGACTGCTTCTGGCAGGTGGTGCAGATCCTCCCTCGGGGGCCGGTGTAGAACCGCTCAGAGCGGTTCTTCCGACACCTCTCACAGCGCTTCATGAGCCTCACGCTCCCTGAGGCGCTCATCATCGAACTCCTGCTTGAAGTCCTCCCAGACGATGTCAGGGACTCCAGGCCCTGACGCGGGCGTCTTCATGTCGTTGATCAGCATTCGGTCCAGGTCTGCCTCCAGCTCGACCATCAGGTCCCCAGATGCCGAGGCCCTGCCCGAGCGGTTCTTCAAGACGTAGACACCCAACGCACGCCCAACCGTCGTATACGTATCGGTGTATGCGAGCCCGAGGATGAGGGTCTGAAGCTTGGAGATCTTCCCTCGGATGTCCTTCAGCTTGAGAGGCTGGTCCCCGGACTCGGCGTCACCTACTACGTGGTGCAGGACGACCACAGCCGCTTCGGTCTTCCTGGCCAGGTCGGTCAGGAACGACATGGTCGCTTCCAGGCCGGTGAACCCCTCACCGCCCCCCTCGTCGAACACGTTCGCGAGGTTGTCAAGCACGATCAGCTCAGGCCATTTGCCGTAGGCGTAGGCGTAGGCCATCACCTCCTCCTCGATGTGGGTCAACGAGGGGGCTGCGTCGAAGTCGAACCACATCTTGGTGTACTCGCGCAGGGCCTTGTCGTACTTCTCGCCCTTGCCGGCCTTGTAGGCGGCCTCGATGTCGAAGACTCGATCGCCGGTCAGGATGGCCGCTGCTCGGATGGCCTGGGTGACCTCATCCGAGTCGGCGGACATGTAGATGCCCTCGCACCCCGAACGGATGGCCAGGTTGAGCGTGAGTGCCGACTTACCCACTCCTGGCGCTGCGGCGACCATGGCGACCTGTGATCGCCTTACATGAGCCGTGATGTCGGCGAGCGTCTGCCACACCACAGGGATGGGGGCACCCGCGGATTTGGCTTTTCTCTTAGCGTGAGAAAGAAGAAGGATCTAGGCCACCTCCTCCGGCAGTCCCAGGCCCAGCTTCGTGAAGGCGCGGTCGATGCCCTTCTTGTGGAAGCGCCCCTGGGTGAGGGTCTCGCCTGTGGGCTTGTAGACGATCCGGTTGACCATGAAGCCTCGCTCGATTGGGTACACCTTGGCCGCCGTGGTGTGCTTCTCGATCCAGCCCCAGTCCTCGCGCAGGATCTCGTCGATGAACTGACGCTCCTTGATCCCGTACGGCTTGAGCATCCTGGCCACCTCCCGGATGCTCTTGCTCTCCGAGGTGTTCAGGAAGTGGTCATAGCGGTCGGCCTTGGGGGTCAGCTCGACAACCTGGCTCTCGGCGAAGTTGGCGCGAGAGGCTTCGATCTCCGCCCGCTCCTCGGCCTCGATGACCATGTAGGCCAGTTCCTTGCGGGACACCTCGCGCTGGGGCGCTCCGTAACCGCCCGTCTTGCGGATGGTCGGCAGCACCTCACTGGTGACCCACTTCTTGAACCGCTTGGCCCCCGGCACGTTGCTGCGGAGGAGCAGAGTGTAGAGACCCGCCTCATTAACTACGGAGAGCGACTGAACGCGGGAGTCGATGGAGGGGTGCTCAAAGTACGGAGTATCTGAGCTGCGAGAACGCTGGAGGGTGTACTTGTCGTCCTCGTCAAGCATGCGGAGAGCGACGGACGGGTCCGTGTGCTCAAGGACGCCGCACACGTCCTTGGTGACCCACCAGGGATCGCTGTCACGCATGACGACCCGCACTGGGGCCTGGTCGAAGTTGAAGATCTCGATGGCGCTGCTCATGGGCTCCTTGTCACTTCATGAGGGGGCAGTGCTGGATCACGCCGCAGGTGCGACATGCGTCACCTGGGTTAGGAAGAAATAAGTTCTGCTCCTCGATTTGCACCTGGCGGACGAACCACTCCTCGATCAGTGACTCGTCCAGGGTGGTGAGGTCCACGGGCTTGGTCGGCTTGCCGTCGCGGGTCATGAAGAAATCGCCCCAGCTCACCTCCAGGCCCAAGATGTCGGCCACGGCCCTGCGGTAGACGATGAGCTGGAAGGGCACGGGCGGCACCTTCGCGCCTGACTTGATGTCGCGCACCAGCAGTGCGCCCGTGCGGGTGTCCTCCATGAGGAGGTCGATGTAGCCCCGGATGGTGATGTCACGGAACTCGACCTCGAAGCCGATCTCGGCGGCCACCGAGCCGTCAGGCATCTCGTAGGGCCTGAGGGTGTTGTCGCTGCGGTTGTAGTCGATGTAGTCGGCGATCTGCTGCTGGCCGCCTTCGTAGCGGTCGATCAGGTCGTTTTGGACCTTCTTACGACCGCCTACGAGCCAGCGGTCCCGGTCGGGGTATCGCTGGTCGGCCTTGGCGATCTCGGCTCGCCAGGCGCGCTTGAAGACCTCCTGGGCATCCAGGATGCCCATGGTGCGGCCGGACTTCTCCCAGGCGTCGGCTGCCTCGTGGATGGCGATGCCCTGGATGGTCCATCCGGCCGGCAGTGCGGGGAGGCGCTCGATGCGCTCCAGCTCGAAGGCTGTTCCGCATCGGGCGATGGAGGTGAGTCTCGATACTGATGTTCGTCGGGTCAATAGATCGTTTCCAAGCTCTTGTTTGAAGGTGCGCGAAAAATCAGGCTGCTGACCAGAAGTTGATGCAGATTTCGCCTTCGTCGTTGAAGGCGTCACGAAGCTTTGCGTCCTGCGGAAGCTGGGCCATCCCGTCTTGCAGGTCAGCGACTGTGGCTTCCGCGTTGGGCAGGATCTCGTAGAGCTTGCCATCCCGTCCGCCAGAGCAGACGATCATGAGGCCGTGGTTGCTGTAGAGGACCTCGGGTGCGTCAAGATCGGCGATGAGGTCCAGCGGTCCCAGCTCCATGGTGTTACCAATCTACTATATGGGGGGATAGAAAAGGCGACCCCTTGGCTTAGGGGCCGCACCTTCTATTCGTCGTCTCCATCGACAGCACGTTGCACGTCCTCAAGGATCATGCGAATGTGCCAGGGGTCGGAGGCTGGCTTCTCGAAGAAGCCGTCCTCGGGGGTGTAGTCGATGTCCATTTCCCCGTCGTGCAGCCGATAGGCCCAGCGAAGGGCCGTGTTCAGCTTGGCGATGGGGACTTGCTGCCCTTGTGCGACTTTGGACAAGTTTCGCAAGGAAGTAGCGGGGCCGGAATGTCCGTGCTCCTTCGCCAGAGTCCATGGTATGAACTTCTTGTGCGAAAGAGTTTTCTTCTGCAATCCAATGCGTTCAACAGCTTGCTGAACGCCACTCACAGAGACATTGAAGTGTTTTGCAATCTCTCTGTACGTTCTACCTGCTTCGACGAGTCGGCGAAGCTCTAGTGAATCAATGCGCTGGTTAACCATTTGGGTCACATCCTCGGCAGTGTACGCGCGCACCTACAGGATGGTACTCCTTGCTCTTTCGTAGTCGCACGGGTCTGCTGGGTAAACCAACGGTGTACCGCATGTAGATCTTTCTACAGTCCTGTCGGGGGGTTTCGGCAGACTTCCAAACGCACGGTACCTAAGGATCTTTGTGGGCTCCGCCCGTGCGCTTGGGGTGCGTCGAAATGACGACAGGTTCCAACCCAGAGCCAGTGTTGCCCGAAGATCGGGCCCATGGTTTTCGGTCGTTTCACGGAACCTTGTTGACTGGGGCGCGGCGAATGACAGCCGTCTTTATATCTCCACCTCACGAGGCTAGGATCTGCGCCTTTCAGCAACAGCTACCTGCCCCGGACCGTTCTTCTGGCGACGGTGCCCATAGATTCTCAATTTACTAGCGCGTCTCCACTCTGCATCCTGGCCTTTAGGGCCGTTCAGCGGTGGTGCGCTATTTCTAAGTTACCAACCTCTTGTGAGGCTGTCAATCTAGGTGCTTCAGTCCGTTTTTACCGGACGTCCGCCTGTGCGCCTCGGGGCCGCTTCCGGCCCTCCGTCGTCCTACCTCCAAGTTACCAACCCATTGTTTGGGCGTCAACCTGGCTGCTCAGAGGCGATCTTGCTAGTCTCTGATCGGAGCGTTGAAGGTCATTTCACCGCCCCTCTCCGCCCCGCTCTCCACAAGTTACCAACCCACTGTTTGGATGTCAACAGCGCCGCCCACCAGCGCATCCGCACTCAAACCGTTTGGAAACCTCAACATTCGACACCTCGGGCGTCACGCTGACCCGGGGCAGGCCCACCGGTCCGGGGATGATCCTGACCGCCGCCGCCGGATACGTCGCCCCGTCCCTGCTGGGGCTTGGCGGGGCGTGGCTGACCGCCTCGGGCTACGTCGCGATCCTGATCACGATCGTGATCGCGCTGCTCTGCTGCATGCTGCTGCTGATCCGCAACCTGTTCGGCGTGGTGAGCCTGCTGGCCACCGGCGGGGCGATAGCCGCCTTCACCTGGTACGCGCCGCCCGACATCGACGCCGTCCTCGCCTACCTGGCCGTCTGGTTCCTGCTGTTCGGCGGCGTCCGGCCGATCGTGGAGCTGCAGCGCAAGCGGCGGCGCGGCCGCGCCCCCGACTCCGACGCCGACCAGCTCGCCCGGCTGACCTTCCTGCCCGGCGGGTTCTGGGTGCTGCTGTTCCTGCTGGTGGCCGCGGCGGCCCTGTTCGGCGGCACCTACCTGCTGGTCCCCTTGCCGCTCGCCCTTCACTGAGCTCGACTGAGCTCGACCGACGAATCTCCCACCGAGCTCGACCGACGGGCCCCGGCCACGCCGGGACTCCCGCCCGGTTATGCAGGGTTATAACAGCGTGTTATGGATTAGGGCCGTCGCCATTCTTCCGATCACCCTCTGCCACCAGAGCATTGTTCTTCTTTATTGACAGTTAAACAATTTCTTGAGTTTATGTCCAGGTATACCGCCCTTCCAGTGAGAGCCGGTCGATGCCACCCCAGCTATACGTCGCCGCAGCCGTCATAGCCGGAACCGTCCTGATATCACTGGGCGTCACGGTCGTCCTGGCGCTGCGGATCAAACGGCTCCGCGCCGAGCAGGAGAGGGCCGTCACGCGGGCGCACGAGGAGTTCGCCCGGGACATGCACGACCTGGTGGGCCACTGGCTCTGGCTGGCCTCGATCAAAAGCGAGCTGGCCTACCGGCGGGCGGCCGGCGACGCGCGCCTGCGCGGGGAGCTGGGCGAGGCGCTCCAGGCCGTACGGCACGCCGCGCACGCCGTACGCAACGTCTCCAAGGCCCACCGCCACCTGTCCCTCCAGGGTGAGAGCATGCGGGCCCAGGCCCTTCTCGCGAGCTTCGGCGCCGACTGCTCGGTCCGGGTGGACGCCACCGCGCTGCCCCGGGAGGTGAGCGCCGCGCTGGGGACCGTGGTCCGCGAGGGCGTCACCAACATGCTCCGGCACAGCATGGTCAGGACATGCGTGATCGAGCTGGCCGAGCACGACGGCCTGCTCCGCCTGACCGTCGCCAACGACGGCGTCCCCGGGCGGAGCCCCCGGCCGCCGGCCGGCGACGGCCTGGGGAATCTGCGCGACCGCCTGGCCCGGCTGGGGGGCACGGTGCGCGTGAGCGCCGGCGAGGGCGGCTGGTTCAATCTGGTCGCCGAAGTTCCCCGGGGTTTTTCCGAATAAGTTTCACTTTTAATGTGAAAGCCCAGGTGGCACACATCTTCATGATTAAGGCTGTGAAGTTCGCACGTATGAGTAGTTGAGTTTGTAACTGGTGATTTCTCGGGTTATCCGTAATTCTCTCTTCTGGAAGACAGCAGGGAGATTGCCGTGAATGACCAGTATGAGCTTTATTGCCTCGCGGACCGGCTCTTTTACGACACCCTTGACGGCCGCCGGGGCGACCACCCCGACTTCCCGCTCGTGGCCCGGCAGGTCCCCGAGGGCTGGGAGCACCAGGCGACCGACACCTGGATGCACTACGCGCCCCTGGCCACGCGGAGGCCGGCCCAGGGCTGGAAGATCCACGTGTCGGCGTGCCTGGAGGACGCCGAGCGCGCCCTGGAGGCCGTCTGGGACTACTGCGTGCCGCGCGACATCGCGTTCAAGTTCCTGCGCAACCGGCCGGTCATGACCATGCTGAACTCCAAGGCGGCCGACCGCGGCGCCAGCGGCAAGCTCGTGACGATCTACCCCCTGGACGAGGGCCAGCTCGAACTCACGCTGAAGGAGCTCAACGGGCTGCTCCACGGAGTGAGAGGCCCCTACATCCTCAGCGATCTCCGCTACGCCGAGGGCCCCCTCTACGTGCGCTACGGCGGCTTCACGCCCCGGCGCTGCCTGGGCGGCAACGGCGAGCTGGTGCTGGCCGTCGAGGACGGCGAGGGACGGCTGGTCCCCGACGTGCGGGAGCCCGCCTTCAGCCTGCCGTCCTGGGTGACGCTGCCGGAGTTCCTGGAGCCCCACCTGGCGGCCCGCAACGCTGTCACGACCAACGGCCTGCCGTACACGATCGAGAGCGTCATGCAGTTCTCCAACGGCGGGGGCGTGTATCTCGGCCGGGACCTGCGCAGCGGCGAGAGGGTGGTGCTGAAGGAGGCCCGCCCGTACGCCGGGCTCGACGCCGCCGACCGCGACGCCGTGGCGCGGCTGGCGCACGAGCGGGACATGCTGGAGCGCCTGTCGGGGCTGGAGGCGGTGCCGGCGCTGCTCGACTACTTCACGCTCGGCGAGCACCACTTCCTGGTCCAGGAGTTCGTCGACGGCAACCCGCTGCAACGGCTCCTCGTGCAGAGATACCCGCTGACCAGGGCCGACTGCGACCAGGAGGCCGTCGCCGGATACACCTCCTGGGTGCTGGAGGTGCTCCCCAAGGTCCGGCGGGCGGTCGAGTCCCTGCACGGGCGGGGGGTGGTCTTCGGCGACCTGCACCCCAACAACATCCTCATCACCGAGCAGGGGCGGCTGGTCCTGATCGACTACGAGGTCGCGACCCTCGCCGCGGACCGCGGCCGGGCCGCCCTCGCCCACCCCGCCTTCGGCGCGCCGGCCGACCGGCAGGGCGTCGAGGTCGACGTCTACGCCCTGGCCTGCCTCTGTCTCGGGCTGTTCGCCCCCCAGCTCACGATCATGCTGCCGCTCGACCGGGCCAAGGTGGTCCAGCTCGCCGGGCTCATCACGGAGACCTTCCCGGTGGCGCCCGCGGTGATCGAGGAGGCCGTCCGGACCGTCATGGGGACCGCTCCGGTGACGGCGCGGCCGACCCCCGCACCGGGCCGGGACGGCTGGCCCCAGGTCAGGGCCGCGATGTGCCGGGCCATCCTGGCCAGCGCCACCCCCGAGCGCGAGGACCGGCTCTTCCCCGGCGACGTGGCCCAGTTCCAGCCCGGCGGAGGCATCAGCCTCGCCTACGGCGCGGCGGGCGTGCTCTACGCGCTGGCGGCGACCGGGTCGGGCCGCTTCCCCGAGCACGAGGACTGGCTGCGCGGCAGGGCCCTGGCCCCCGGCCGGGGGACGGGCATCGGCTTCTACGACGGCCTGCACGGCGTGGCCCACGTCCTGGACCTGCTCGGACACCGCCAGGACGCGCTCGACACGGTCGAGCTGTGCCTGCGGGAGAAGTGGGAGTCGCTGGAGCTCGGCCTGTTCGGCGGGCTCGCCGGGGCCGGGCTGAACCTGCTCCACCTGGGCGCGGCCGCCGGGGAGCCGGCCTTCACCGACCTGGCGCTGCGGACCGTCGACGTCTGCGCCGACCGGCTCGGCGGGCCCGGCGACGTGCCGGAGACCAGCGGCGGGAGCAACCCCCGCGCGGGGCTGATGTACGGCTCCTCCGGCCCCGCCCTGCTGTTCCTGCACGCCTACGAGCGGACCGGCGACACGTCGCTGCTCGACCGGGCGGCCGTGGCGCTCCGCCAGGACCTGCGGCGCTGCACCTCCGGCGAGGACGGCACGCTCCAGGTCAACCAGGGCTGGCGCACCCTCCCCTACCTGGACGAGGGCTCCGTGGGCATCGGTCTGGTCCTCGCCCGCTATCTGGCCCACCGTGACGACGACGACTTCCGCGCCGCGCTCGACGGCTGCCGGCTCGTCACCCGGGGCCGCTACTTCGTCCAGCCGGGGCTGTTCACCGGCCGGAGCGGCATGGTCGCGGCCCTCGCCACGGGCCTGGGGCCGGCACCGCACGGCTCCGACACCGACCTGGCCGAGCAGATCCGCGGGCTGAGCTGGCACGCGCTGCCCTATGGCGGCGGGCTGGCCTTCCCCGGCAACCAACTGCTCAGGCTCTCGATGGACTTCGCGACCGGCACGGCCGGAGTCCTGTTCGCGATGGGCGCCGCGCTGCACGGGCAGCCGGTGTCCCTCCCCTTTACCGGGCCGCCCGGCGGCACAGGCGCCTTGACAGGGGCACTGCCTGTGCGTGGATCCGCCGAGCGGCTCCGCTCCGACGACGAGTCACCGAAGGAGGTGTAACCACATGGTACTTCTCGACCTCCAGAGCCTGGAAGCCCCTACCGGGGGCGGCCACGGCGGCGGCGGCAGCACGCTCACCGTCCTCGGCTGTGAGTCGGCCAAGCCGAGCAACCTCAGCCTCCTGCTCTGCCACTAGTCATCCCTGGTTCCCATCACCAAGAAGCGAGGTAATCCCATGATCCTTCTCGACCTCCAGGCCATGGAAGCTCCCGGCGGCGGCCACGGCGGCGGCGGTGGCAGCACCCTGACCGTCCTCGGCTGCGAGTCGGCCAAGCCGAGCAACCTCAGCCTCCTGCTCTGCCACTAGTCATCCCTGGTTCCCATCACCAAGAAGCGAGGTAATCCCATGATCCTTCT
>NZ_JBVJHH010000012.1:0-98158 GCF_055586905.1 Streptosporangium sp. NPDC048886 | reverse complement strand
GCGGCGGCCACGGCGGCGGCGGTGGCAGCACCCTGACCGTCCTCGGCTGCGAGTCGGCCAAGCCGAGCAACCTCAGCCTCCTGCTCTGCCACTAGTGAGTCAGGTGCCCGGGACGGCCGGCGACGGCAGCCGTCCCGGGCATCGCCCTTTCTCGAAGAAGGAGGACCGACCGGTGCGGACGGCAGATCGGCTGGCGGATCGGCTGGTGGCCCAGACCGTCCGGCGGGGCGGCCCCTGGCTGGGCGTCCTCGCCCTCACCTCCGTCTTCGGCGCGCTCGCGGAGCTGGCGCTGCCCGCTCTCCTGGGCAGGACGGTCGACAGCCTGGTCGCGGCCGAGCCCGCGAGCGGACTCTGGCTGGGCGCCTGCGCCACGGTCGTGGCCGTGGCGGTGCTCTGCGACACCCTCGGCGTCTGGGGCGCCGGGGCGAGCGGCGCCCAGGTCTCGGCCTGGCTCCGGCACCGGATCGTGCGGCACGTCCTCGGGGCCGGCCCCGCGATGACCCGCCGGTTCCCCGAGGGGGACCTGGTCACCCGGATAGGCGTGAACGCCGAGGAGGCCGGGCGCGCGCCGGAGGCGATCGTCACCGGGGCGGCACTGGTCATCCCCACCGCAGGCGGCGTCGTGGCGCTCTCCCTCATCGACTTCTGGCTGACCCTGACCCTGGTCGCCGCCCTCGTCCTCATCGCGCTCGTGCTCCGGGCGTTCTTCCACACGACCACCTCGATCGCCGGCGACTACCAGCGGGCCCAGGGCGACATCGCCGCCCGCCTGGTCGACGCCCTCGCCGGGGCCCGGACGATCGCCGCGGCCGGCACCGCCGCGCAGGAGAAGTCACGGGTGCTGACCGCGCTCCCCCGGCTGCGCGCGCACGCCATGGACATGTGGCGGGCCAACGCCCGGGCCGGCGTCCAGGCGGGCGCGGTGGTGCCGCTGCTGGAGGTGGCCGTGCTGGGAGTGGGCGGCCTGCGCCTGGCGGCCGGTGACCTCACGGCCGGTGAGCTCTACTCCGCCGCCCGTTACGCCGTGCTGGGAGCCGGCCTGGGCGCCGCGCTCGGCTACGTCAACCGCCTGGCCCGGGCGCGCGCGGCCGCCGGCCGGGTGGTCGAGCTGATCGCCGAGGGACCCCGGACGTACGGCGGGCGGCCGCTGCCCGCCGGTCCCGGCACGCTGGAGCTGCGCGGCGTCGCCGCCGACGGCCTCCGCGACGTCGACCTCGTCGTCCCCGGCGGATGCGCGGTAGCCGTGGTCGGCCGGTCGGGCGCCGGCAAGTCGCTGCTGGCCGCCCTCGCCGGACGCCTGGTGGACCCCCTCCGCGGGACCGTCCGCCTCGACGGCGTGCCGCTGCCCGACCTCTCCCGCGAGGCGCTGCGCCGGGCCGTCGGGCACGCCTTCGAACGCCCCGTCCTGGTGGGGGAGACCGTCGCCGACGCCATCGGCCTCGGTCTCGAGGGCCCCGCCCCCGAGACCGTGCGCGCGGCCGCCCGCGCGGCGCGCGCCGACGCCTTCGTCCGGCGGCTCCCGCTGGGATACGACACCCCGCTGCGGGAGGCTCCGATGTCCGGCGGGGAGCGGCAGCGGATCGGCCTGGCCCGTGCCTTCGCGCACGGGGAGCGCCTGCTCGTCCTGGACGACGCCACCTCCAGCCTGGACACCGTCACCGAGCGGCAGGTCGGCGGGGCGCTCGCCGGCGAGCTGCGCGGCCGTACCCGCCTGATCGTGACCCACCGGGTGGCGACCGCGGCGGCGGCCGACCGGGTGATCTGGCTGGACGGCGGCCGGGTGCGCGCCTACGACACGCACCGGGCGCTGTGGGACGACCCCGGATACCGGGCCGTCTTCCAGGCGGACGCCCCGTGAGCCGCGGCCGCCGCCCCCCGCCCCGGACGGCCACCGCCGACGGCCACCGCGCCCGCCCCGCGGCCGGCCCCGCGGGCGGCGGCCACCGCGCCCCCGCCCAGGCCGGCCCGGTCGACCGCCCGATCCGCCGGGCGCTCCGGCGGGACCCCCGCCTGCTTGTCAGGCTCGGCCTCTGGTCCGTCGCGGAGACCGCACCCGCCCTCGTCATCGGCCTCGCCATCGCGCGGGCCGTAGACGAGGGGTTCGCCGCCGGCCGGCCCGGCACCGGGGCCGCCTGGCTGGCCGTCCTCGCCGGCGCCTGGCTGCTGGCCGCGGCGGGCGCGCGGCAGGTCGTGCTGGCCGTCGCCGCCATCGTGGAGCCGTTCCGGGAGGAGCTGCTCGGCCACGTCGTCGAGAGCACGCTGGAGCGGTCGGCGGCATCCGGGCACGGGGCGGACACCGCGGCGGTGGCCCGGTCGAACCTGCAGGTCGAGCTGGCCCGCGACGCCCTGGCCTCGGTCATCACCGTCGTCAGGTCCTTCGTCTTCACCGTGGCCGGCGTCGTGCTCGGCCTGATGACGCTGATCCCCCAGGTGCTCGTGCTGGTCCTGCCGCCCTTCGTCGCCGGCCTGGGCCTCTTCCTGCTCTCGCTGCCGGCCATGGCCCGGCGGCAGCGGGCGTTCCTGCTGGCCGACGAGCGCACCGCCGAGGCGGTCACCGCCGTGACCGGCGGGCTGCGCGACGTCGCCGCCTGCGTGGCGGACGACCGGGTGGCCGCCGGGGTCGGCCGGCAGGTGGCGGAGCAGGCCGCCGCCGGGCGCTCGCTCGCCAGGGTCACCGCCGTGCGGACGCTGTCGCTGGCGGTGGGCGGCCGGCTGCCGGTCCTGCTCGTGCTGGCCGGCACCCCCTGGCTGCTGGGCCAGGGGGCCGGGGCCGGGGTGATCCTCGGTGCCCTGGCCTACGTCACGCAGTCACTGGCGCCGGCGCTCGGCAACCTCGTGGAGGGCCTGGGCATCAGCGGGGTCCGGCTGCGCGTGTCGCTCGACCGCATCCTCCGCTCCGGCGCTCCCGTCCACCCGGCGACCGCGCGGAGCACGGCCCGGGACGTGGAGGTGCGGCTGCGCGGCGTGCGGTTCGCCTACGGCCCGCACGCCGAACCGGTCATCTCCGATCTCGACCTGTCCGTCCCCGAGGGGGACCACATCGCCGTGGTGGGGCCCAGCGGCATCGGCAAGTCCACCCTCGCCGCGCTCGTCACCGGCGTGCTCCGGCCGGACGCGGGACAGGTCACCGTCGGCGGTGTGCCGGCCGACCGGCTCGACCCGGCCCAGCGGGTGCTCATCCCCCAGGAGGCCTACGTCTTCCGGGGCACGCTCCTGGAGAACCTGACCTACCTGGCGCAGGCGCCGCAGCAGGCCGTCGACGACGCCGTGGCGGCGGTCGGCCTGACCGCCCTGGTGGCCCGGCTGGGCGGCCACCACGCCGAGATCCACTCCGGCCTGCTGTCGCCGGCCGAGCGCCAGCTGGTGGCCCTGGCCCGGGCCTACCTGACCCCGGCCCGCCTGGTCATCCTCGACGAGGCGACCTGCCATCTGGACCCGGCGGCCGAGGCCCGCGCGGAGGAGGCGTTCGCCCGCCGCGGGGGCACCCTCCTCGTCATCGCCCACCGGCTGACCTCCGCGCGGCGCGCCCGGCGGATCCTCGTCATGGACGGCACGAGCGTCCGGCTGGGAGGGCACGAGGAGATGCTCGCCGCCTCACCGCTCTACGCCGACCTGGTCGGCCACTGGAACCCCTCGGACACCCAGGAGCTGGTGCCATGATCTACCCCCCCGCCGGGCGGCAGCCGATCGTCGACCACCTCCACGGTCACGCCGTACCCGACCCCTACCGGTGGCTGGAGGATCCGGCGAGCGCGGCGACCCGGGACTGGCTGGCCGCCCAGGACGGGCTGTGGCGCGACCACGCCGCCACGCTCGCCGGGCGCGACGCGTGGCACGCCCGGGTGGCCGAGCTCTCCGGCGCCGGAACGGTCAGCCCGCCGGTCTGGCGCGGGCAGCGCCGCTTCCTGCTGCGCCGTACGGCCCGGCAGGAGCACGCGGTGCTCTACACCGCCGGGCCGGGACAGGCCGAACAGGCGCTGGTCGACCCGGCGGAGCTCGACCCCAGCGGCCTGACCACGCTCGACCACTGGCAGCCCGACCTCGACGGCCGGCTGCTGGCCTACCAGCTGTCCAGGAGCGGCGACGAGCGGTCGGAGCTGTACGTCATGGACGTCGGCACCCGGCAGGTCGTCGACGGTCCCATCGACCGCTGCCGCTACGCGCCGGTGGCGTGGCTGCCGGACGGGAAGGCGTTCTTCTACGTCCGCTCCCGCCAGGTCTGCCTGCACCGGCTCGGTACCCCGGCCGGCGACGACGTGGTGATCTGCCCCGCCGAGCGCTCCTACGGCCTGGGGATCAGCCACGACGGCCGCTGGCTGACGGTGGCGGCGGCGGCCGACGGCGGCGGCAACGACCTGTGGCTGGCCGACCTGTCCGCCGCCCCTCCCGACCGCCCCGAACTGCGGGTGGTCCAGGAGGGGACGGGCGCGGTGACGGCGCCCGCCGTCGGCCGCGACGGGCGCCTGTACCTCCTCACCACCCTGGGCGCGCCCCGGGGCCGCCTGTGCGTCGCCGACCCGGCGCGCCCCGGACCCGAGCACTGGCGCGAGCTGGTCGGCCCGGATCCGGAGGCGGTGATCGGCGACTTCGCGGTCCTCGACGGCTCGGTGCTCCTGGTCGGCTGGACCCGGCACGCGATCAGTGAGATCAGCGTCCACGACCTGGCGAGCGGCGAGCCGCTCGGCCAGGTGCCGCTGCCCGGCCTCGGGACGGCCGGGCGGATGTCCACCCGGCCCGGGGGCGGCCACGAGGTCTGGTTCACCTACACCGACAGCGTCACCCCCGGGAGCGTGCACCGCTACGACGCGCGCACCGGCCGCAGCTCGCTCTGGGCCGCCGCGCCCGGCACGGTCGAGGTGCCGGAGCTGTCGGCCCGCCGGCTCGTCTACACCTCGGCGGACGGCACGCCGGTGCGGATGGTCGTGCTGGCCCGGCCCGGGACCGGCCCCCGCCCGACGATCCTGTACGGCTACGGCGGGTTCGGCCTCTCGCTCACCCCCTCCTACTCCAGCTACGTCCTGCCCTGGGTCGAGGCCGGCGGGGTCTTCGCCTTCGCCCAGCTGCGCGGCGGCGGCGAGCAGGGCGCGCAGTGGCACCGCGACGGAATGCTCGACCGCAAGCAGAACGTCTTCGACGACTTCGTGGCGGCGGCCGAACGGCTCATCGCCGACGGCTGGACCAGCGCCGACCGGCTGGGCATCTGCGGCGAGTCGAACGGCGGGCTGCTGGTCGGAGCCGCCCTGACGCAGCGGCCGGACCTGTTCGCCGCGGCGGTCTGCTCGGCCCCGCTGCTCGACATGGTCCGCTACGAGCGCTCCGGGCTCGGCCCCTCCTGGCGCTCGGAGTACGGCACGGCCGCCGACCCCGAGCAGCTCGGCTGGCTGCTGGGCTACTCCCCCTACCACCGGGTCAGGGACGGGGTGGACTACCCGGCGACGCTGCTGACCGCCTTCGGCGGCGACTCCCGCGTGGACCCCTTCCACGCCCGCAAGATGTGCGCGGCGCTGCAGGGGGCGACCTCAGGCTCCCGGCCGATCCTGCTGCGCCACGAGAGCGGCGTCGGGCACGGGCCCCGGGCGGTCAGCCGGTCGGTCGGGCTGGCGGGCGACATGCTCGCCTTCCTCGCCGCGCACACCGGCCTCGAACGGCCCCGCTAGCCGGTCTCCGCCGGCGCGCGCCGGCGGCGGTCTCAGTTGACGTCCCGGTAGCGGATCAGCCCGATCTCCCGCACGTCGTCCGGCCACAGCCAGCCGGCCTCCCGGGCGATGGTGACCGCCTCCACCCGCGTCCGGGCACCGATCTTGGACAGGATCCGCGACAGGTAGTTGCGGACCGTGCCGCCGGACAGGAAGAGCCGGTCGGCGATCTCGCTGACCGGCGCCCCCTCGGCCGCGGCCTTGAGGACCTCCAGTTCCCGGGTGGTGAGCGGGTTCTGCCTGGCGTTGAGCGCGGCGACGGCGAGGTCGGGGTCGATGACCCGCTCGCCGGCGGCCACCCGGCGCACGCACTCGGCGAGCTGCCCGGCCGGGGTGTCCTTGACGACGAACCCGCGCGCCCCGGCGTCCAGCGCCCGGCGCAGCGCGGCCGGCGTCGCCAGCCCGGTCAGGATCACCGCCTTGCACGAGGGGAGCCTGCGGTTCAGCTCCGCGGTGGCGGCCAGGCCGTCGGTGCCGGGCAGGCCGATGTCGACGAGCGCGATGTCGGGCCTGTGGACCAGGCAGGAGGGCACCACGTCGTCGCCGTGCCCGACGTCGTCGACCACTTTGATGTCATGCTCGGCGGAGAGCAGGGCGACCATCGCTCCACGGATGAGATGCATGTCCTCGGCGATCAGGACGCTTATCACCGGTTGTTTCCCCTTTTCGGCGACCCAGTGGTGTCTCCCGGAGCACGGCTGCTACCCCAGGCAGTCAGCCGACTACCCTGGATAGCCGAGTTAAGCACCGGATCATCGATTCCGGGTGGGAAATCATGGCCTTCCCGGAGGCGGCCCCGCCTTTCACCCCCGCCCCTCGGACCGGCACGACAGGCAGCCATGACCGTATTGCCCTTATCGTCCGGTCCGCTGATGATGAAGGTCGTGTCCGCCGCGCCGGAATGAGGGCCTGTTGCTCTACAACCCGTTCGACCACGCGCTGCAAGAGAACCCCTACCCCACCTACGCGCGGCTCCGTGAGGAGGCGCCGCTGTACCACAACGCCGAGCTGGACTTCTGGGCGCTGTCACGGCACGCCGACGTCAACGCGGCCTTCCGGGACCCGGCCCTGTTCTCCAGCGCGCACGGCGTCACCCTGGAGATGTGGGACGCCGGCGCGTCCGAGCTGGTGGGGTTCCTGGCGATGGACCCGCCCCGCCACACCCGGATGCGGGCCCTCGTCTCCCGGGGCTTCACCCCCGCCCGGGTGGCCGGCCTGGAGCCCGCCGTACGGGCGCTCACCCGCGAGCTCCTGGCCCCGGCGCTGGAGGCGGCCAGGTTCGACTTCGCCGGGGTGGTCTCGGCGGTCCCGGTGTACGTCATCTCCGAGCTGCTCGGCGTCCCGCGGGAGGACCGGGCGGAGATGCTGCGCCTGTCCGAGATCATCATCACCCGCTACGACGGGGACACCGGGATACCGCAGACGTTCTGGGACGCCGCCGCCGCCCTGACCGCCTTCTACAAGGAGCTGATCGCCGAACGGCGGGCCCGGCCGCGCGAGGACCTCGTCAGCGCGCTCGTCCTGGCCGAGATCGACGGGGACCGGCTCGGCGACGACGAGATCGTCGCCGTGCTGTCGCTGATCGGCGTCGCGGGCAACGAGTCGGTGACCAAGCTGGCGGCCAACGCCTGGTACCAGGGCTGGCTCCATCCCGGCCAGCGCGCGATCGCCTGGGCGGGCGCCGTCGCGGCGTGGGTGGAGGAGACGCTCCGCTACGACGGGTCCGCCCAGATGGTCGCCCGCCGCCTCACCCGCGACACCGTCCTGCACGGCACGACGGTCCCGGCCGGCGCCCGCGTGGTGCTGCTCGGCGCGTCCGCCAACCGCGATCCCCGGGTCTTCCCGCACGCCGACCGCTACGACCTGACCCGCGACACGGGTCAGGCCATCGCGTTCGGGTCCGGCCCGCACTTCTGCCTCGGCGCGGCCCTGGCCCGCCTCCAGCTCAGGGTCGTCCTGGAGGAGCTCGTCGCCGCGGTGGAGGGCTACGACGTCGACGAGACGGGCATCGAGTTCGTGCACTCACCGAACCTGCGCGGCTTCCGCGCGCTGCCCACCTCGGTCAAACTCCGCTAGGGAGCCTGCCGACCCCGCCGTACAGCCCCGTGGGCGCGGGGGCGGGGTCGGTGGGACGCCAGAACGCCAGATCCACCATGCCCGGCTCCAGCAGCTCGAACCCGGCGAACAGGTCGGCGACCTCGTCGCGGGTGCGCACGTACGCCTGCGACGCCTTGCGGATCTGCTCCTTGCGATCCTCCCAGCCCTCCACCACGCCGTGGGAGATCGCCAGGAAGCTCCCGGCGGGGAGGGCGTCGCGGAAGGTGCGCACGATCCGTGCGGGGTCGGCCTCGTCGGGGACGAAGTGCAGCAGCGCCACCATCAGCAGGCCGACCGGCTGGGACCAGTCGATGAAGTCTCGCACCACCGGCTCGTCCAGGATCTCCCGCGGCCTCGTGGCGTCGCCGCCGACGATGCGCACCCGGTCGGAGCCGGCCATGAGCGCGCGGGCGTGCGCCAGCACGATCTCGTCGTGGTCGACGTAGACGACGCGGGTGTCGGGCGCGACGGCGTGGGCGATCTCATGGACGTTGCCGCTGGCCGGCAGGCCCGCCCCGATGTCGAGGAACTGGCGGACCCCCTGGTCCACGAGGTGGCCGACCACCCGGCCGAGGAAGCGGCGGTTCTCCACGAACGACCTGCGCGCGTCCGGGTTGAGCTCCAGGATCCGCTGCGCGGCCTCGCGGTCGGCGGGGAAGTTCTCCCTGCCGCCGATCATCCAGTCGTAGACGCGCGCCGGGTGCGGTCTGGCCGTGTCGAAGTTCACGCGTGATCACCTTCACTGTCGGGGGGCGGTGCGCGCCGCCACAGTAGTGCCCCGGCGCGGGCCGGGCGGCCGGAACACCGGTCACGTCAGCGCGCAGAGCCTGTCGCGGATCTCCGTGAGCACGTCGGGCGTCTCCTGCGGCATGCACGCCGCCACCGTCAGCCTGGCGAACGCCTCGTGGTAGCCGTCCACGTCCGTGCCGTCCAGCACGAAGTCGTTGTCGAACTGGTGGACCGAGACCACCGGGTCCCTGTCGGGGAAGCGGAACATCGTGAAGGGCGCCGACCTCGGCACGTACGACGACGCCAGCCGCGTCACCTGCAGCGTGACGTGCGGCAGCTTCGACACGCCGATCAGGTGGCTCAGCTGGTCGGCCTGGACCTGCGGCCCGGCGATGCAGCGCATCAGCGCCGCCTCGTCGACGACCGCCCACAGCGCCGGGCCGCCCTCCCGGGCCAGCGCGTCCTGCCGGCGCGCCGTCGTCTCCACCGCCCCCGCGATCAGCTCGGGTGACGGGAACGGGTTCTGGGAGACGCGGACCGCGGCCGTCGCGTATTCGGCGGTCTGCAGCAGCGGGGGGACGAACTGGAGCTGGTAGGTGCGGATCAGCTCCGCGCGCTGTTCCAGCCCGAACGTCGCCGACACCCACAGCGGGATGGCGGGCATGTCCCACCAGCCTGGCTCGCGCTCGCCGCGGGCGATCGACAGGATCGCCTCCCGCTGAAAGCGGGCGGTCACGCCGTAGAGGGTGAGCAGCGCTTCGACGTCGTCGAGTGGGGTCTCAGCCTCGGCGGCGCCGTTCTCCACGGACGTGACCACCCGCTCATCGACGTCGACCATGTCCCCGGCTTGCGCCGGAGACAGCCCGCGCGCCTCCCGCAGGAGCCGCAGCCGCTCGCCCAGAACAGCGCGCTGGCCGGCGTCGAGCTTTCCGACGAGGCGCGGCGGGTTCTCCTCGATGTCGGGGAGGACCGGACCGCTGTCGCCGGAAGAGAAAGGGCTAGGGATGTCATCCCCCACAAGCCATCCCACAGGCACCCGCAGCAGCACAGCGAGCGCCGTGAGCTGCTCCAGGGTCGGATTGGTCCGCTGGCCCTTGCTCAGCTGGTGAATGTAGACGTGAGTGGTCTGTACTCCCGCGTCGGTGACGGCTCTCGCTGCCCTCCGGGTGGAATAGCCGCGATGACGCAGCGCCTCCCCCAGCCGGTCGGCGAGGTTCGCCACACATACCTCCTGTCCGGAACAGCCTGTACATGACGCGAGAAGGTCAGAATACGCGCGTTAACCCTCAGTTAACAAGGGTCGGTTTGGCACTCGACAAACGCTCTGATCTGCTGATATATGCATCACGCCTAATCAAAACCCGGTGCATGTAGTCGATAGTCCTGATAATCGCCGTCTCCGCCGGTAACCCAGATCCGCACTGGCCCGACCAGGAGACGCCCATGCCCGACAGCCGACCGGTGACGGTGACATGCGGAATCGACTGGACGGAAAACACCATGACGTCGCCCTGGTCGACGAGACCGGCAAACCGGTGGCCAAACGGCGCATCAGCGGCGACGCCGACGGCCGGCGAGTTCTGGTCGAAGTGCTGGCCGAACACGACGACAGCCCGCAGACTCCCGTCCCTGTCGAGATCGAGACCAGCCGCGGTCTGCCTGTCTCCTGCCTGCGGGCCACCGGCCGCGACTGCATGGAGCTGTCCGTCACCCGGTTTCCCATCCGGATCGCCGAGCATCGCGACACGGCGGCCGAGCTGCCCGCCGCGCCGAGGCCGCCTCCGACGAGACCTTCGTCCGGCTCCTGCATCCCGACCGGGATGACACAGAGATTCAGGCCGAGGTGGATCGGATCGCCGATGCACGGCCGGCGCCGGCGATGGATCCGTCCGCATACGAGCAGTAGGACGGGCCCCGATTGGAAGTCGATAGGTGGGGAGTCACCGGCCGCTTACGCCTTATCTCGTTCATGAAGGAACTGAGCAATGGCCACCCACGAGTCAGCGAGACGTTCGAGTCGCTCCATCAGCGCCAGATCAGTGATCGTTTCTGCGTTGTAGAGCAGACGAGCAGCATTCGCGATCGCGATATCCACCGTTGTGGTGATGTCTGGCTGGTTCACCGTAGGTTCCATCCATCTTGCTGGCCAAAAGGGGTCCGGCGGCGCGCCGCAGCACGAGGAGCCTAGGGCACGACGATATGCCCGGTCGCCAGGGTTTTGACCATCGCGAGGAGGCCCCCTCATGGCTGTGGACCAGGACCTCCTCGACCAGGCGCGCGCCAAGGGCCTGTCCCACCCCGACTGCCGGCACTCGGCGTCGGCCACATCCCGGGCGTGACCAAGCTCAAGAAGACACAGCCGACCTTGAAGGCGACGTCGCCCGGCAGCGTCAGCGCGCCCTGGAGCGGAAGATCCGCGCTGAGAAGTTGAGAAGGAGAAGGCCGCTCGGTGCCCTTACCCTGAGGCGAAGAAGGCTGCGAACGCTCGCGTGCGCGCCGCCCAGGCCCAGCTACGCGACCGCCTCACCGCGCATCCCAAGCTCACGTGCCTGCCATACCGGGAGCAGATCGGCGCCGGCGGCGTCCAGGGCCCCGGCGGACCCAAAGGAGGCCCCGTCAGCGACCTACAACCACTCGTGGCCCAGACGCTGCTCTAGCTGGGAACCTTGTCCTGGTGACGCGGGCACAAGGTGACGACGGCCGCACCTGCCACGTATCCAGAATTCTCAGCGCCAAGCTCATCGGCGTTGCTCACTGCAACATCGATCAGGCTCTGCCCTCCGTCCATGGCTTTGCATACCGCTCGGCCGAGCCGTATGAGGTCAGCCGCGCTCTTGTCCTTCAGGTCAGCCCGCTGCCGCATGGTGGCCATGAACGCAGTCTCGTTCCCCTTGTCCTTCCCGCCCGACAGATCAGTCGAGGTCGTCGTCGGCTTCTCGCTCGGCTCAGCCTCGGCCGTACTGGACGGCTTGGCGCTCACTGATGCGCTCGTCGAGGCGACTGGCTTCTTATCCCCGCCCAGCAGGGCGACCAGTCCGCCCAGCAAGGCGAGCACACCCACCACCGCGACGATCACACCGATCACCGCCCCCTTCCCGCTCTTCTTCGGCGGCCGGTGCTGGCCTGGGCCCGGCTGCCATCCGGGTGGCGGCCCCATCGGAGGCTGTCGCTGCCAGCCCGGCGGTGGCCCAGGCTGCGGATACTGCCGAGTCGGCTGCCCGTACTGCTGAGGCTGCCCGTACTGCTGGGGCTGCCCGTACTGCTGGGGCTGAGTCGGGTGCGCCTGCTGCTGCGGAGGCTGGCCCGGCCACTGCTGGGGCTGAGTCGGGTACGGCTGCTGCTGCTGCGGAGGCTGGCCCGGCCACTGCTGGGGCTGCTGCGGAGGATGCACCCGCGCACCATACGCCCCACCCCTGACATTTCACCCCAAAACGCCGGGATGGATGCCCAAAAGGATCGCCAGGGCGGTCCAAAACACTCCGGACGGCCAGGCGTCGACCGTCCACTACCGCGTTCCCCTGGAGGGTCCGCATGTCGATGTTCGGCGGGCGGCGGTCCTTCCCCGGACGCGTCAGCGACCGGGGGGCGGGGAGGCGCCCCGGCCGGGCTCCGCGAGGGCGAGGGGACGGCCGAGGAAGCGGGCGACGTCCTCGACCTCGGCCGCGAGCAGGGGCCCCGTCCCGGCGGGGAGCGCCTCGAACGGGCAGAGCGCGAGCCTGGCGCCGTTCAGACTCCAGGTGCCCAGCAGGACCCCGTCGACGAGCACCGTGGGACGCAGGACGCCTCCGCCGGGGTGGACCGCGCGGGCGTGGGCGTCGGCCAGGACGGCGGAGCGGGTGTGCCAGCCCAGGAGATACTCGTCGAAGGCGGGCAGGAGCCGTACGGCGTGCGGCGCGGGTCCAGGGCCGGGACCAGGTCCGAGACCAGGTCCGAGACCAAGTCCGGGTCCAGGGCCGGGGCCGGGGCCGGACTCAGGTCCGGGGGCGCTCCCCCGCAGGCGCCAGCCGCCCTCGGGTGCCTGCTCCAGCGAGCCGGCGATCAACCGCCAGCCGGTCCGGGCGTCCCCGAGCGGCAGGCCGGACCAGGCGGCGAGGTCGGCGGGGGTCGCGGGGGCGTGCGCGCGCAGATAGCGGCGGGCGAGCTCCGCCAGGGAGCGGTCCCGGTCGAAGGGGGAGAGCACCGGGGCGCCGAGCCAGTCGGCCGCGTGCACGTAGGTCGGCTTCCCCGCGCCCGGCGCGCCGCCCCGCCCGGGGCTCCCCGTCCCCGGGGCGGGAGCGGCCGGCCCGCGGGCCCCGGCCGGCCGCCTGGCGGGACCGAGGACGGCCAGGCCGTGGGCCGCGGCCAGCGCGGCCAGGTGGACGATCGCCTGGCCTGTGGCGGGGACGCCGCGGGAGGCCAGCCGCTCCCCCAGCTCGGCTTTGGTCAGCGGCCCCTGCCCTTCGAGGGCCTGGGTGACGGCGGCCAGCAGCGTCTCGGGAGACCCGCTCACCCCCTCCTGGCCGATCCGGCGGACCGCCTGGCGCGCCAGCGCCGGGCCGGACAGGGATGTCAGCCAGCCCAGGTCCCCGGGCAGGACGTAGTGCAGGGTGCCGCGCGGCCCCCAGGCGCGGACGATCGAGCGGTCTTGATGGGCGCTCTCGACGTCCAGCCAGGTCAGGGCGGTCGAGCGGGCGCGGAAGGCCAGAGCCGCCGCGGTGACGTCCTGGGCCTGTACGGCCAGCAGCCGCCCGACGAGCTCGGGCACGCCCACGGGGCCGGGCCGGTACAGCGACTGCGCCGCGAGCCGTTCCCTCCGGAGATCGTCCATGTCGCCCACTACCCGTGCCGCCCGGCCGCGGCGCGGGCCCGGGCGGCGGCCCGGCCGGCCCCATGCCCGAGTGCGGCGGCGCGGGCGGCGGGCGCCGCCACCGCGGCCTGGGCGGCTGCGATCCCGGCGGCCGTACGATCGCCCCGCGACGGGGGGATACTCATCGGTAACTCACCCTGTATGCCACTATTAATTGACCTTCGTCCCCGTTTACCGGGGTTACCCTAGCGTGTCGGTGACGGCGGTCGCAGTGCGGACGCTCACCCGGCGTACGGGCCTGGATTGTCGGGCGAAAGCCTTACGGTAGGGCGCGTGCCAGACACCAACCACGAGATCACGCTCGACTCGGCCCTCACCGAGGAGGCCGTGCTCGCGACCTACCGCCGGATGTTCGCCGCGCTGGCGCGCGACAGCGGCGCGGTGGTCGACGAGCCCGTGCTGGTCGACATCGCCGAGACGCTGTTCGCGGCGTTCGCCGAGGCCGGCGAGGAGTGGCTGACCCACGAGCAGATGCGCCACGTCTGCCGGGCCTACCCGCTCGACCAGTTCGAGAACCGGCTGCGGGTGCTCAAGGGTCTCGGCGCGATCCGTGAGGTGTTCCCCAAGCCCAACCAGCTCCGCTACCGCGCGTCGTTCACCAGCGTGGTGGGGCTGATGTTCATCCGGCGGATGATGGACGACGGCGGCCAGTCGGAGATGCACCGGCTGCTCGCGCTGGAGGACCTCAACGTCGCCGACCCCCGCACGACCATGGAGGAGGCGCGGCTCAGCGCGCAGAACCTGTCGCGGGCCTTCCGGCTCTGGGCGCTGGAGCTGATCACGCTGACCAGCGGCACCATCGAGGAGCTGCGCGAGCAGGCCCCCAAGCTCTGGGGCACCGAGGAGATCGCCCGCAGGGCGCAGAGCCTGCACGGCACGATCCTCACCCGCTGGCCCGATCTCGACCGCACCTGCACCGAGCTGCGCGCGGCGATCTACGCCTACAGCGACGCCTCCCGCCGGGCCGCCGGGCGGCTGGCCGACTCGGCCGGCACGACCAGGAACCTGACGCTGCTGCCCGCGGAGACCTGGCGCACCTTCGCGCAGACCGCCACCAAGGAGCGCCTGGCCGCCGTGCTCGACGGATTCGTCTTCGACGCCCCCGCCCCCTGGCACGACCCGGCGGCGATCGTCCGGGCGGTGGACGAGAGTCCCCGGCCGGCGCCCGCCCAGCCCACTCCCCCGCGCTCAGCCCTGCCCGATCCCGGGCCCGCCGACTCCTACGACCCCGGCACCGGAGGTCTCGACCACCTGAGCGCCGTCGCCGAGGCCGCGCTCGCCGGGCGCGACTCCGCCCGGCTGGAGGAGCTGCTCACCGCCGACGGCGAGTGGGTCTCCGCCCGCCGCCTGCTGGCCGATCTCGTCTCGGCCGACCTGCGCCCCGAGTCCCCCTACCGCCTGCGCTGGTCCGACTCGCTCACCGCCGCCCCCGACGCCGAACCCACCTGGCTGTCGCACGGCCACCTGGAGAGGACCGGACATGACGCCTGAGCTGGCACACGCGCGGGCCAGGGCGGCCGGCCCGCTCCCGCTCGGCGCGGGCGAGCCCGCTCCCCCGGGCATGGCACGGCTGGCGCACGGCGACGGGACGGGCCTGGCGCTGCCGGTCTGGCCGGACGGGGCGACCCCCTCGCTGCTGGAGGAATACCAGGTCGCACCGGTGAACGTGGAGCGGTCGGGTGAGACCCGGCGGGTGCTGGCCGCGGCGCTGAAGTGCTGTTGGAGCGACCTGACCGCCGACCCGTGGCCGGGCGTCCCCGCGCCGGTGGACGACGTGCTGGCGGCCTACCGGGCCCTGATCGGGCGCGGCGACGACCTCATGCGCAACTGGGCGGTCGGCGCGCTGCGCCGCCTGCACGACTCGGCCTGGCTGGAGGTGGACGGCGGCGTCGTACGGCTCGGCCCCCGCTGCGCCTGCTGGCCCGCCGGCTCCCATGCCCAGCTCAGGGAGCTGATGCGCCGCCTGCCCACCGGCGAGGAGGAGCTCACCGGGCTGGACGTGCTCCCGGCGGCCGAGCCCGCCCCCGCCGGGGCGGTCGCGAGCGTCGTGGTCCCCGAGAGCGTGGACGAGGACCTGCTCGGCCCGTTCGACGAGCGGCGCAGGGCCGAGATCGTGGCGGCGTTCATGGCGGTCGAGCACGCCGCCGAGCCGGTCCACGAGGCGCGCCTGCCCGCGCTGCGCGACCCGGTGCTCCGCCGTACTCTCGCGGAGATGCTGCAGCGGCGCGGCCGGGTCCTGATCCAGGACCGTGAGGCGTGGACCTCGGGCTACGCCCCCGAGACGGCCGCCGAGACGGGCACGACGGTGGGCGAGGCCGAGCGGGCGGTGCTGGTGCTGGTGCTGATCCACTCGGTGGCGATCCCGCGGGCCGACGGCCTGCTGCCCGCCGACAGCTGGCTGTCGCCGTTCCCCGCCCAGCTGGAGGAGCTGCGCCGGCACACCAGGCTGCCGATCGGCGAGCTGGAGGCCGCGCTCCGGACCCTGCGCCACGCGGGTCTGGTGACCCAGGTCAAGGCGGGCGAGGAGGCCGGGGGATACACCCCCGGCCCGCAGTTCCACCGACTGACCCCGCAGGCCAGACGCCGCCTGCAGGAAGAGCTGATCCTCGCCGCGGGGCCGCACACCCCGCTGGCGGCGGCAGTGAGAGCGAACCGCAGATGAAGGGAACGACGGGGTTGACCGGACAGCCGGGCCAGGCGGCCAGGAGCTCGCGCAAGCGCGGAGCTGACGCGGCCCAGGACGAGGAGAGCGCCAAGCGGACGCACGGGAGCCAGGCGAGCCTGGTGCCGGTGGAGGTCCGGGCCGACGCTCCGAGCGAGAACGTGGTCGGCGACCGCGTGCTGATCGCCGTGCAGGCGGTCAACATCTCCCGGCTGTCGACCCATCCGGTGCCGACCGTGCCGGGCACGCTGATCGTGGTCGCGGGCGCGGGGCCGAAGGACTCCAACGGCGCGGGCAAGTCCTCGTTCATCGCGATGATCACCGCGCTGCTCGGCGACGAGCAGTGGCGTTTCGCCTCCGGCGCCAAGTCGGTGTCGGAGCTGCTGTTCAACGCCGAGCTCGCCGCGGGCGGCGGCGGCAGGTCGTGGGCCAGCGCCGACCACGGCTACATCGTCGGCGTCTTCGCCGGGGCCGGGTCCGTGGACGACGCGGTGACGGTGTGGCTGCGGGTCAACCAGGAGGCGCCGCACCTGGAGATCAGATGGGTCCCGGGGGTGCGCGTGGCGGCGGCCGCCTCGGAGGCGGAGCGGGTGGCGCGGGCCGACGAGGTGTGGGCGGCGCTGCCCCGCTCGGCGGGGCGCCGCGACGTGGTGGCACGCGACCTCACCAGGTTCCTCTACGGCGACCGGGTCAGGTGCGTGTCGTTCCTGTCCACCTCGGTGCGGAGCAAGGTCGCCACGAACCTGCTCTCCCAGCCGCTCAACGAGATCTCCCCGGAGCGGGTCTTCGAGGCGATCGCCGCGCTGACCGGGCTGGACACCGAGCTCGATCAGGAGCGGGAGGCCCGGCGCGACGAGCACGTCAAGCGGGGGCGGGCGGCACAGGCCGTGGAGCTGCTCAAGGAGTTCGAAGACGAGTCCCGGACGCTGCTGGAGACCTTCGACCGGCGCGACCGGGCCCGGACGCGGCTGGCGGAGGCACTGCGCTGCTGGCGGGGACGGCTGGCGCGCAGGCTCGCCGACGCGGCGCAGCGGGACGGGGCGCTCGCCGCCGACCTGGAGCGCTCCCGCGCGGCGGGCGAGCGGGCGGTGGAGGCGATCGGCGTGGTCAAGGCGGAGATCGCCACGCTCAAGGACGACACTCTGGAGCGGGCCCTGTCCGAGGCCCGCAAGGAGCTGGCCGCCCTGCAGTCCCGGGCGGCCAAGCTCGACGCCGACCGGGCCGTCGCGGAGAACTCGGCCGACGAGCTGCGCGGCTGGATCCCCGGGCTGGAGGAGCAGCGGCGGCTGGCCGACGGCCGCGACGTGAAGACCGCCGACGCCGAGCTGGCCCAGGCCAGGCTCCGGCTCAACGAGGCGCTGAAGGCGCTGGGCGTGGCCGACCGGGAGGTCGAGGGGGCCAGGGCCGCGCTCGACGACGCCGAGGGCGGCCCGGCGGCGGCCCAGCTCAACGCGCTCGCCGAGGCCGGGGTCGGGGCGACCGGGCTGCTCGACGCGGTCGACGTGGCCGAGCACGCCCGCGACGAGGAGTCGGCGTCCGGCCGCGCGGGGCAGGCGGCGACAGCGCTGGGGGCCCGCGGCTGGCCGCAGGAGCACGCGGTGATCGTGGACGCGTCCGACCTGGCGGCGGCGGCCCGGGCGCTGGCCGCCCTGCCCGGATCGGTGCTGGTCAGCGCGGCGGGCGTCACCGTCGTGGGCTCGTTCGAGGCGGTGGCCACCGGCCGGGAGGCCCGGATCAAGGCCGCCGAGCAGCGGCTGCACCGGGCACGCGACGCGCAGGAGACGGCCGCCGCGGCCGTGCGGAGCGCCGAGGACGGGGTGGCCGAGGCCGGCCGGCGGCTGGAGGGCGCCCGGGCCGCCGTGCAGCTGGCCGACATCGAGCGGCGGATGGCCGAGCGGCGGGCCGCGCTCACCGAGCTGACCGAGGCGCTGGCCGAGGTCGGACCGAAGGTGGGCGAGGCGGAGCGGCGGGCGAGCGCGCTGGACTTCCGTGCCCGGACCAGGAACATGGAGGTCGAGCGGCTGGAGGGCCGCCGAGCCCGGCACGAGGCCGACCGCGACCAGGCCAGGGACCAGGCCGCGAAGGTCACCGCGGACCGCGACGCGCTGGGGATGGACGCGCTGGCCAGGGACTGGGGCGGCACGGTCGACGGGGCCCGCGAGTGGCTGGAGGCGCTGAGCGAGCAGGAGCGCCCGCTGACGGCCGAGGAGTGGTGGCGGGCCGCCGAGCGCCGCCTCGACGAGGCGCTGCGCGACACCTTCCCGGGCGAGGACGGGGAGATGCCCGAGGAGCTGCGCTTCCTGGTCAGGGAGCGGACCGAGCCCGGCGCCGGGCGCACGGCACGCGAGCAGGCGACCTTCCCCGGCGTCTGCGCGGCGCTCTCGTCCTACCTGCGCGGCCAGGAGGAGTACGAACGGCACCAGCGCCGCCAGATCCAGACCCAGATCGCCACCCGGCAGCGTGACCTGACCGCCGCGGCCAAGGGCGCCGAGGAGGCCGCGCAGTCCACCGCCGTGCACCGGGCCGCGCTGACCGCGGCGATCAAGGCGCGGCTGACCCGGGTCGCCGAGGAGTTCGACAAGCTCGACACCTCCTACGGCGGCTACGGCGCGACGCTGGAGTTCCCGGTGCCGGCCGCGCCCGCCGACCCGGAGCAGCGCTGGGCGTGGCGGGTCACGCCCAAGTGGCGCCGGGGAGAGGGGCAGGGCTACGTGCCCTACAACCGGCGGGCCAACACCGCGCTGATGGACGAGAAGGCGGTGAAGCTGGTCTGCGCGGCGGCGATCGCCTCCTCCGGCGGCGGGCACCTGTGCCTGGTCCTCGACGAGCTGGGCCGCAACCTCGGCAAGGAGCACCGCCGGGAGGCGGTGGCACTGTTCCGGCGGATCGGCGAGACCTACGGGATCACGGTGATCGGCGCGCTCCAGGACGACATGGAGCCCTACGCCGTCGACGCCTGCGGGCAGTACATCAAGCTGCGCCGCTCCTCCGACGCCATGCCGTACAACGAGCCGCCGGTGATCATCGGTCACGACGACCACGCCGAGCGCGTACGTGTCCTGGCCTCCGCGGTGAGCAGATAACCTCAGCGGAGGTTGGTCTCGGAGAGGATCGAGGGGGATCGGTGTCGGCGTCGTCGCTGGAGCAGTCCCCTCCCCGGCCCGACCTCTACCGGGCCATGGTGCTGGCCCTGCGCGTGGGCGAGCTGCTGCTCGGCAGCGGGGAGGGCACCGAGACGGTGTCCGGCAGCATGCGCAGGATCACCAACGCCTACGGCGTGCCGCACTGCGAGGCCGACGTCAACCTGTCGGCCATCACGCTGTCGCACGTCCCCTCGGACGGCAGCGCGCCGGTCACCGCCGAGCGGCGGGTCCGCCGGCGCCTGCCCGACTACGACCGGCTGATCGCCGTCCACGACATGGTCAAGGAGGCCTCCGACGGGTCGCTGCCGCTCGACGACGCCGAGACCCGGCTGCGGGAGATCACCCGGCGGGTGCCGGTCTACCCGAACTGGGTCCTGATCACGGCGCTCGCGCTGATCGCCTCCTCGGCGAGCATCCTGGTCGGCGGCGGCGTGCCCGTCGCGGTGGCCGCCTTCTGCGCCACCGTGCTGGGCGACCGGGCCGGCGCCTGGCTGGCCCGACGGGGTGTCGCGGAGTTCTTCCAGCTCGCGGTGGCGGCGATGCTCGGCTCGCTGGTCGCGGTGCTCATGATCTGGCTCGACGCGCCGGTGCAGGCCGCTGCCGTGGTGGTGGGCGCGGTCGTCGCGCTGCTGCCCGGACGTCCCATGGTGGCCTGCGTGCAGGACGGCATCGCCGGCGAATACGTCACGGCGACCGGCCGGCTGTTCGAGATCTTCTTCATGCTGACCGCGATCATCTCCGGGATCGGCGTCACCCTCTACGCGGCGGTCCGCCTCGGTGTGCCGCTCAGTGTGGAGAACGTGCCCGCCGCGCCCCTGGTGATCAGGCCCGAGCAGCTGCTCGGCGCCGTCGGCCTGACGCTGTCGTTCGCCGTCGCCCTGCTGGTGCCGCCCCGTCACCTGGTCCCCGCGGCGATCGGCGGCGGGATGGTCTGGGTGGTCTTCGTACAGCTCTACAGCTGGCAGGTCCCGGTCATCCTGGCGACGGCCGTCTCGGCGGCGGTCGTCGGCCTGTTCGGCAGCGCCTACGCCGGCCGCGCGCGGGTGCCCTCGATGGTGGTCACGATCCCGGCGATCGGCTCGCTGCTGCCAGGCACCGCGCTCTACCGGGGCATGCTCGAAGCCAGCCTCGGCCACGCCGACGAGGGGCTGGTCAGCCTGTTGCAGGCCCTGTCGACCGCTCTCGCCCTGGGCGCCGGGGTGATGCTCGGCTCGGAGATCCTGCGCGCGGTCACCGGCTCCGACCTGACCAGGCGCGTGCGCCGCCCGGCCGGCCGGCGCAGGCCGTTCATCACCCGCCCGGCCGCCCGCCGCACCCGCGGCTTCTGACACGCGCCGCCGTCACCGGTCACGCCACCGCAGACCGTCGGTCACCCACCCGGCCGCCCGCGGCTCCCGACCACGCGCCGCCGTCACCGACCGCGCGCCGCCGTCACCGGTCACGCGTCCGCAGGCCGTCCGTCACCAGGTCGAGGAGGCGGTCGGCGTCGCTCCCGCCGTGCTCGCCCGCCCAGGCGATCGCGTTGACCAACTTGACGAGGTCGGCGCCGGTGACCTCCGGACGGATCGCGCCGGCGCGCTGGGCGTTGGCGAGCAGCCGGTCGCCGTTGCGCTGCATCGTCTCGCACGAGCCGTGCAGCTCGGAGCTGGGGTCACGGATGCTGCTCATCAGCGTCGCGGCCAGGCCCCGGTAGGTGGTCGCGTGGGCCACCAGGTGGCGCAGCCACACCAGGAGCGCCTCCTCCGGTGACGGAGACTCCAGCAGCTCGCGGGCCCGGGCGTCGATGGTGGCGATGCCGTCGTGGAGCACCGCCTCCAGCAGTGCCCGGCGGGTGGGGAAATGCCGGTAAAGGGTGCCGATGCCCACCTCGGCCGAGCGCGCGATGTCCTCCAGGGACGCCTCGGTGCCGTGTTCGGCGAAGGCGTCCCGGGCCGCGGCGAGCAGCCGTCCGTAGTTGCGGCGCGCGTCGGCGCGCATGGGGCGCTGAGTGGTCGTCACCACGACTCCCTGCTGATCGGGGCTCCCCCCGCAGATGCGGCGGAGTCGGCCTCCGAAAGGCTACCGCGCCACCGGCGCGCCCCACCCTCGCCTCCTTCCGGACCTGTCCGGAGACCGCCCCCGCCGCTGGCCGCATGGAGACCACCTCGGCCTCTGGTTTCCGAACCTGTCCGAAGACCGCCCTGGCCTGTCCGGAGACCGCCCTGGCCCCTGGGCGCCTGGAGACCGCCCCGGCGCCCACCCCGCCGGGCCGGCCCGGGACGCGGGACGGCTCCGAGCTGCGGGGCGCGGGACGGCCGCGGGGCGCTAGACGGTCACCGAAAGGGTGGAGCCGCGACGGTCCTTGCGGACCCGCAGCTGCGCGGGGACGCGGGTGCGCAGCTCGGCGACGTGGCTGACGATGCCGACGGCCCTACCGCCGTCCCGCAGGCCGTCGAGGATGTCGAGCACTCCGTCGAGGGTGTCCTCGTCCAGGGTGCCGAAGCCCTCGTCGACGAAGAGCGTGCCGAGCTCCACTCCCCCGGCCTCGGCGGTGACCACGTCGGCGAGGCCGAGCGCGAGCGCCAGCGAGGTGATGAAGCTCTCGCCGCCGGACAGGGTGGCCGGGTCGCGGTCCACTCCGGTCCAGCCGTCCAGGATCCGCAGGCCGAGCCCGCCACCCGACCTGCTCCGGTCTCCGGCCGAGCGGCTGAGGTTGTGTTCGAGGAGATAGCGGCCGCCCGACATGTGGTCGAGCCGCTCGTTGGCCGACTCGACCACCTGGCGCAGGCGCTCGCCCAGCACGTAGGACGACAGCCGCATGTTCCACTGGTTGTCGGTGGAGTTCCCTCCGGTCAGAGCCGCGAGCCGGTCGGCGAGGCGGTGCCGCTCGGCGGCGGGCAGCCAGCTCTCCAGGCACCGGGTCAGCTCGGCGCGGAGCTCGGCCAGCCGCGCCTGGCGGGTCTCGGCCCGGTGCCGGGCGGAGAGCAGCCCGGCGTGGGCGGTCTCGGCGGCGTCCCGCGCGCGCTGCAGCCCGTCGAGGTCGGGCTCGGGCCCGGCCGCGGCGGCGACCAGCTCCGGATCGGCCAGCACCGCGGCGACCGCGAGGCGCTCCTTGTCGAGCTCGCGGAGGCGGGCGGCCTTCTCCTCCTGCTCGGCGGGAGGGCGCAGCGCCGCGCGGGCGTCGTCGAGCCCGAGGAAACCCGCCTCCGCAGCGGCGCCCTGCGCCCGCGTCCGGGCCGCCGCGAGCTCGGCGGCGGTGATCCGCTCCTCCCGGGTGGCCTCGACCGCCTCCTTGAGCAGCTCTGCCTCGTCGGCCAGCCGCTCCAGCCTGGCGGCCAGGGTCGGGTCCTCGCCGCGGGCCCCGTCGATGCGCGCGACGAGCCGCTCGCCGTCGGCGGTGAGCGTGTCCACGTCCGCGCGGCGGGCGGCGAGCGTGACCGCGAGCGCGCGCGAGCGCTCCTCCAGCTCACCGAGTTCGGCCGCGGTCCGGTCCGCCTCCGCCGCCAGCGCCGGCTCGGCCCCGGCCGACTCCCGCAGCCGGGCCAGCTCCGCCTCTGCCTCCCGGAGCTCCCGCGCCGCGTGCTCCGCGGTGAGCTCGGTCCTCTCGCTCGCCTCGCGGTGACCGGCCGCGAGGTCGGCGGCGCGGACGGCCACGGTGAGGGCGGCACCGAGCAGGGCCGCCTCCTCGGTGAGGCGGCGGCGGCGGGCCTGGACGGTGGGGTCGGCACCCCGGGCCTCCTCCAGGCGGGCGGTCAGCCGGTCGCGCTCGGCCTGCCACCCGGCCTGGCGGGCCCGCCCCTCGGCCAGCGTCCGGGCGATCTCCGCGGCCCGGGCCTGTGTGCCCTCCAGCTCGGCCGCCAGGCGGTCCGACTCCGTGCTGAGCGCCGTCTCGGCACCGGCGGCCGCGGTCAGGGACTCCAGCTCCCGCCGGGCCCCGGCGAGGATCTCCTGCGCCTGCTGGGCGTTCAGCCCGCCCGCTGCGGCGCGGGCCTCCTCCAGCCGCGAGGTCAGGGCCGTGACGGTGTTCTCGGCGGCCCGGCGCCGGTCCGTGGCGGCGTCGTAGGCGCTCTGGGCGGCGCGTTCGTCCTGCGCGGTGGGGGCCGCGGCGGCGGGGGCGGCCGGGGCCGGGTGGTCGGGCGAGCCGCAGACCGCACAGGGTTCGCCGGGGGCGAGCTTGAGCGCGAGCTCGGCGGCCATGCCGTCGATCCTGGCCTGACGGAGGTCCAGGTGACGCTCCCGGAGCCGCTGGGCCTGGTCGGTGGCTCCGGCCTGGGCCGCGCGCGCGGCCTCCAGCTCGGCGCCGAGGGCGTCGCGCCGCCGGACGGCGTCGAGCCGGGCGGCGGCGGCGTCCGCCTCCGCCTGCGCGAGGGGGATCCTGGCCGTCCGGGCTCTGACCGCCGCCAGCCTCGCCGAGACCTCCGCCAGCGCGGCGGGCAGCCTCTCCTGACTCTCGCGGAGCGCGGACTCCTGCCCGGCCGCGTCGCGGAGCCCGGTGTGGAGCCCGGCGAGCAGCCCGGCCAGCTCGGTGAGTCTGGCCTCGTCGGCGCGCAGGCCCTCCAGCCCGGCGAGCTCCTCTCTGCGCTCGCGTTCCCAGGAGGCCAGCAGCTCACGGGCCGCAGCCCCGTCCGGGACGGCGGGCGCGCCGGTGCCGCCCGTAGCGGGGGGCAGGGCGCGGAACCTGGCCGCCAGCTCGTCGCGGGCGGCGGCCAGCGCGGCGGCGAGGCCGTCGCGTTGCTCGGCGGCCCGCAGGCGGCCGGCGGCGGCCTCCCTGGCCGTTTCGGCGGCCGGGATCCGGGCGGCGTCCAGGCGGGCGGCCGTGAGGCGGGCGTCCACGTCGCGGCGGAGGCCGGGCAGGAGCGCCAGGCGGGCGTCGGCCGCGGCCAGCGCGGCGGTCAGGCCGGTGATCTCGCGGGCGGCCGCCTCGCGGTCCTGGACGATCTTCGCCAGGCGCGGCTCCTCGGCCCGCAGCTCGCTCAGCCGGGTGATCTCCCGGTGCCGGTCGCGCTCCAGCTCGGCCAGTTGGTCCGGGGAGACCCGGTGCCCCGCGGCGGCCAGGCGGTCGCGGGTGGCCGGATGATCCGGAGTGGTCAGGCGGTCCGGGGTAGCCGGATGGTCGAGAGTGGCCAGGCGGTCCGGGGCCGCGTCCCGGTCGGTGTGGATCAGGTCGGTGTGGATCAGGGGGAGGGCACGGGCCACGGCGTCGGCGGCCAGCCGGTGGGCCTTGGCCGCCGCCTCGGCCCGCTGCTCGACCGCCTGGATCAGGGGCAGCACCCGGTCGGCCCGGACCGCCTCCGCCAGGATGGCCTCCAGGTCGGCCCGTTCCTCGGCGCTCTCCTCCAGCGCCCGGCTCCGCGTCAGCGCCTCGGCGTGGCGGCGCCGCCGTTCGGCCAGCGCGGCGCCCCGCTCCAGCTCCGCGCGCGCCTGCCGTACGGCCGCCTCGCCCTCGCCGTGGCCCCGGCTCAGCCGGGCGACCGTGCCGGCGGCCAGTTCCTCCAGCGCCCCGGCCCAGCCCAGCGGATCGTCCTCCACCGAGACCACCGAGACCGCCACGGCCGGCGGTCCGCCGCCGTCCTCGGGCGGGTCGGACGGGCCGGGCAGGGCCGGCGGCCCGGCCTGCCCGGCACCGGAGGCCCGTGGGGCGGCGGCGGCCATCGACGCGAGGAGGTCGGGGCCGGCGGCCTCCTCCAGCCGCTTGACGACGAAGTCCACCTCCCTGCGGAACGCCTGCTGCTCGCGGTGGGCCTCGGTCCGGCGCTCGGCGAGCCAGGACTCGGCGGCGGCGTAGATCCTGACGGAGAACAGGCGCTCCAGGACCCGGCGCCGGTCTTCGCCGTCGGCGCGCAGGAACTTGGCGAAATCCCCCTGCGGCAACATCGCGACCTGGAAGAACTGCTCGGCGTTCATGCCCAGCAGGGTGCCGATGAACTCCCCCGCCTCATCGACCCGCGTGGTCAGCCCGGTCCACTCCCCCGAGGGGGCGAGCTCCTGCAGCAGGGCCTTCTCGTTCTCCCTGGTGGTGCCGGTCCCCCGGCGCTTGGGGCGCTGCCAGGCAGGCGACCGGCTGATCTTCAACCGCCGTCCCCTGACCGTGACCTCCAGCGCCACGGCGGGCCCCCGGTCCGGTGGCGCGTGGTCGCAGCGCAGACTCTTGGCACTGTCGCGCTTGCCGGGCACCCTGCCGTAGAGGGCGTAGCAGAGGGCGTCCAGCACGGTGGTCTTGCCCGCGCCGGTGGGACCGTGGATGAGGAACAGCCCGGCCTCGGCGAGGGCGTCGAAGTCGACCTCCTCCTCACCGGGGAAGGAGCCGAACGCGCTGATCCACAGACGGTGCGGGCGCATCTACGCCATCGCCTCCTTGGTACGGCCGGCCTCGACGGCTTCCTGGATCAACCGGATCTCCTCGGCGTCGGCGGCCTCGCCGCGCACCTCGCGGACGAAGTCGAGGGCGACCTCGATCTCGGGGCGCCCGGCCAGCTTCGGGCGCGCCACGGCCTCCCGGACGCCGCCCTCGGGTTCGAAGGAGAGCGCGAGGGTGTGTTCGAAACGGGACCTGAGCCGCTCCATGGCGCCCTTCGGCCGGACCGGGTCGGTGAGCGTCACCTGCAGCCAGTGGTCCTCGTACCGGGCGTGCTCGGCCGAGGTCAGCAGGTCGTCGAGCCGGCCGCGGAGCCGGTGGACCGGCCGGGGTACCGGGGCCTCGACGAACTCCGCGCTCACCCGCCCCCCGGAGTCGAGGTCCACCAGCCAGGAGCCCTTCACCTGGCCGGCCTCGGAGAAGGAGTAGGCGATGGGGGATCCGGAGTAGCGGACGGTCTCGCTCATCTTCTGGCGTCCGTGGAGATGGCCCAGCGCCACGTAGTCGACGCCGTCGAAGGCCGAGACCGGGACGTGGGCCACCCCGCCGACGCTGATGTCGCGCTCGCTGTCGCTGGCCTGCCCTCCGGTCACGAACGCGTGGGCGAGGACCACCGACCGGGGACCCCGGCGGGCGAGGTCGGCGCGGATCAGGGACATGGCGTGGCCGATCGCCGCGGTGTGGGTGCGCTCGGACAGCTCCCACGGCCCGCGCATCAGCTCCGGCTCCAGATAGGGGATGCCGTAGAACGCCACGTCGCCGACGACCACGGGCTCGCCCACCCGCCCCGGGTCGGTGCGCAGGTGGACGCCCGCGGCGTCGATCAGGTCGGCGCCGAAGCCGAGACGGCGCGCCGAGTCGTGGTTGCCGCTGATCAGCACCGTGCGCACCCGCTCGGCGACCAGCCGCCGCAGGGCCTGGTCGCACAGGTCGACCGCGTCGACCGAGGGCAGCGCCCGGTCGTAGACGTCGCCGGAGACGACGACCACGTCGACCCGCTCCGCCCTGACCGTCTCGATCAGGTGGTCGACGAAGACCCCCTGGGCGGCCAGGAGGCTCTCGCGATGGAACGGACGGCCCAGATGCCAGTCCGATGTGTGCAGCACCCGCATGTCGCTTGAAGCTAACAGGCCCCAGTCACAAATGCGTCCACTCTGACCACACCGATCGCGCCCCCTGTCAACCGCTCGCCCTCTGTCGTGGGATCGGGAAGGTGAGTACGCTTATTGATCAGAGGGAACGATACCGGCATACGGTCCTCACGGAGGCGGGCGACGATCGGGGAGCGGATCGGCATGCGGGCTGGCCGAGGCGTGTTGAGCGTGGCCGCGGGCTTGATCCTGGTGGCTCTCGCCACGGTGGGTTACGCTCTGCCGCCCCCCTTCGATCCGCCGCCGCTGACCGTGGACCCGGTCTTCCAGACGCTGCCCGCCCAGCCCGCGGCCGAGACCAGGCCCGTCGCGACGGCCGGACAGATCGTCACGCAGGACATCACCGTCGACGCCGGGGACACCACCCTCGAAGCCACGATCCGCGCCCCGCTCACCCCCGGCAGGCACCCGGCCCTGGTCTTCGTGCAGGGCGCCGGGCCCGGCGTGCGGGGCGAGTTCACCACGCAGGCGGAGCTGCTGGCCAGGGCGGGCATCGTCACGCTCGTCTACGACAAGCGGACCGTCCGCTACGACTTCCGCGACCGCGACTTCGGGCTGCTGGCCGACGACGCGCTGCGGGTCCTGGCCCGGCTGCGCACGCGCGCCGACGTCGACCCGGCCCGGATCGGGCTCTGGGGGGTGAGCGAGGGGAGCTGGGTGGTCCCGATCGCGGCCGCCAAGAGCGACGACGTCGGCTTCACCGTGCTGGTCTCGGCCCCCAACGTCTCGCCCATGCGGCAGGTCACCTGGGCCATGGGCGAGCAGCTCGACCGGCTGTACGCGCCCAGAGGGGTCCGTGAGCTGATCATCCGGGCGATGAGCGCGGTCCACATGAACTTCCTGCGCTACGACGGCCTGCCCGCGCTGCGCGGGATCCACCAGCCGGTCCTGGCCCTGTACGGCACACGTGACCCGTCGATCCCGTTCGTGGAGAGCAGCAAGGCGCTCACCGGCGCGCTCGCCGAGGGCGGCAACGCCGACTACACGATCCGCTACCTCGCCGGCGCCGACCACGGCATGCGCATCCACGGCGGGCCGTTCGCGCCCGGCTATCTGGAGACGCTGGCCAACTGGGTCAAGGGCCTGCCCGGCACGGCCAGGCCGGTGGTGCACATCGCGGGCGCCACCCCGGTCCAGCGCTACGAGGCCAGCGAGGTCCCCACCGCTCCGTGGTACGCCGGGGGCACGGTCCTCGGGCTCACGCTCTGCCTGGCCGCGGTGGGCTACGTGGTCGGCCCGGTGGCCGAGATGGTGGTACGGCTGCGCGGCCGGCGGTTGTCGGCCGAGGCCAACGCCCTGATCTGGCAGCCCATCCGGCGCCGCTTCCGCCGGATGGCCTGGACCGGGCTCGGGCTGCTGGTCTCGGTGCTGGCCTTCATCACGCTGCTGGTGCTGTTCTCGGTCAACCAGGCCGGAGCCTGGCCGGCGGTGCTCGCCGGCTGGCTGGTCATCCGGATCCTGGCGGTGCTCATGCTGCTGCAGGAGGTCACCGCCGTGGCGGCCGTCGTCTCGGGGCTGCGGGACGGCTGGCAGCCCAGCCGCCCGCAGAGCGTCGCGATCGCCGGCGTGCTGGGCGGCACCGGCCTGCTGCTGGTCGCGGCGGCCTACTACAGCCTCTTCACGTTCCCGTGGTAGCAGGTGAGTTCCCGTGATAGCAGGTGAGCCAGCGGTCCATCTCGGCGAACACCTGCTTGCGCGCGGGCCCGGGTGACAGCACCAGGTCATGTATGCCGCCCGGCACCCGCAGGCACGTCACGTGGGGGCCGATCCTGGTCGCCCAGTGCGCGATCTGCCCGGGGTCGAGCACGATGTCGGCCCCCTGCGCCTCGGGGGCGAAGTCGCGCAGCCGCAGGCCCTTCTCGGCGCAGAGCACCAGGATCGGGACGTCCGCCTGGAGGCCGCCGTGCAGGCGCCGCTGGGCCCGGCGGATCGCGGCCAGCCAGACGGCGTGCACCGCGAACCCGCCGATCGGCTTCCACTCCAGGTCGAAGTCCCATTCGCCGTGGTGGTCGCGGTGCAGGCTCGTGCCGTAGGCGGTGGCCAGCCCGAGGGGCAGGACGGCGCGGGCCGGCATCCTGGACAACGGCCCCTTGAGCAGGTCGGCGGCGATCCGCAGGGGCGAGGGGACGTTGAGGTCGAGGAAGGGGCTGTTGAGCACCAGGCTCTGGATCAGCCCCCGGCCCCGGACCCGGTCGGCCCAGAGGGCGGCGACCAGGCCGCCGGTGGAGTGGCCGTTGAGGATCACCTCGTCGTGGCCGTCGTCCTCACGGATGATCCTGATCGCCTCGTCGATCTCCGGGAAGTACTCGGTGACGCTGCGCACGAACCCCCGTGTCTGGTGCGGCAGCAGCGAGCGGCCGTACTTGCGCAGGTCCAGACCGTAGAAGTCGATGCCCCGGGCGACGAAGTGGTCGGCCAGATGGGTCTGGAAGAAGTAGTCGGTGAAGCCGTGGACATAGAGAACGGCCCTGCCGGTGGGCTCGGGGGCGCGCCGCCGTACCAGCGAGGCGACCACCGCCCCCTCGTAGTCGTCGGCCATGGGCAGGACCGTGAGCTCGTAGTCGGGACCGAGAACGTCAAGCATGCGGTCAGGCTAGTCCGTAGGGGTTGACGGGCCAGGAGGGGACCGCGTCCGGAAGATCCTCGCTGACCCTCATCGGGAACTCCGCCGGGCGCTTCTCCAGGAAGGCCGTGACGCCTTCGGCCGCGTCGGGGGCGGCGCCGAGGGCGTTCATGAGGAAGGAGTCGGCGCGGTGGGCCTCCCACGGGGAGGCCGCCGACAGGCCGGACCACATGAGCCGCCGGATGGCGGCGACCGAGACCGCCGAGGTGTTGTCGGCGATCTCGCGGGCCAGCGCGTAGGCGGCCGGCAGGAGCTCCTCCGGGGCGTGGACCCTGGAGACCAGGCGGCCCTGGAGCGCCTCGGAGGCGGAGAAGACGCGGCCGGTGACGGCCCACTCCATGGCCTGGGCGATGCCGACGATCCGGGGCAGGAACCAGCTGGAGGCCGCCTCGGTCACGATCCCGCGCCGGGCGAAGACGAAGCCGAACCTGGCGGTGTCGGAGGCCAGTCTGACGTCCATGGGGAGCGTCATCGTCACCCCGACGCCCACGGCCGGACCGTTGACGGCGCCGATGACCGGCTTGAGGGAGCGGGCGATGCGGAGCGCGACCGTGCCGCCGCCGTCGCGGGGCGAGCCGTCGACGGTGTCCTCACCGCCGTACATCTCCTCGCTCCTGCGATGGTTGAAGGTGTCGCCGCCGCCGCCGAGGTCGGCTCCGGCGCAGAAGGCCCGGCCCTGTCCGGTGACCACCACCGCGCGCACCTCGTCGTCGGCGTCCGCCCGGTCGAAGGCCTCGATCAGCTCGCCGCGCATGACGTAGGTGAAGGCGTTGAGGCGGTGGGGGCGGTTCAGCGTGATGGTGGCGACCCCGTCGGCCACGCCGTACTCGATCTCGGTGAAAGGCATGGCAGAACCTTATTCCAGTGGAAATATCACGATAAAGCCGGATTGCTTCTCATACTGTTCACCCATTCGCCGCCCACGGGCTCCGATCCCCGCCCTACCATCTCCCGTGCGACGCCCAAGTCGCGGAGGAATTGGGGAGCAGGTGCGGGACAGATCAAGGCCGTCCGGGGTCGGCGCGGTCATCGGATGGACGGCCCTGTCCGCCATCGCGCCGGGGGCCGCGCACCTGCGCGCCGGATGGCGCAGGACCGGGCTGGTGCTGCTGTCGGTCTACGCCGCGCTGCTGCTGGCCCTGCTGTGGGTGGCGCTCACCGCCGATCTCGGCGACCTCGCCGGGAAGCTGGTCGCCTCCTCCTGGCTGACCGCCGTCACCGTGGCCTCCATCGCGCTCGGCGCCGCCTGGTCCGCACTCGTCGTGCACTCCTTCGTGGTACTCAACCCGGGCACGCTCCCCCGGGCCGGCCAGGCCGTCGCCGGGACCCTCGCGGGAGTGCTCGCGGTCGTCATGCTCGTGCCCTTCGGCCTGGTCGGGCAGTACGCCGCGGTCTCGCAGTCGGCACTGGAGGAGGTCTTCAGCGCCCCCGCCACGCCGCCGCGCCCGTCGAGCTCGACCGGCGAGGACGACCCGTGGGCGGGCCGGGACCGGGTGAACATCCTGCTGCTCGGCGGCGACGCCGACACCCACCGGGTGGGCGTGCGGACCGACAGCATCAACGTGGCCAGCATCGACGTCGAGACCGGCAACACCGTGCTGCTGAGCCTGCCGCGCAACCTGGAGAACGTCCGCTTCGTCCCGGGCTCGCCGATGGCCAGGCGCTTCCCCGACGGCTTCCGGCTGCCGGCCAACCCGGACGGCTCGCGCGAGGACCTGCTGTTCGCGGTCTGGGAATACTCCGACGCCCACCCGGAGATCTTCGGTGGGCGCAGGAACCAGGGCACCCGGACGCTCATGGAGACGATCGGCTACACCCTCGGCCTGAAGATCGACTGGTATGCCCTGGTGAACATGTGGGGTTTCGCCCGGCTGATCGACGCGATCGGAGGCGTGCGGCTGACCGTGCCGCAGGACGTGGTCTTCGGGAAGTACAACGAGGGCCTGGTCAAGGCGGGCACCCGCAAGCTCCGCGGGGCCGACGCGATGTGGTTCGCCCGCTCGCGCACCAACAGCAGCGACTTCGTCCGGATGGGACGCCAGCGCTGCGTGCTGGGCGCCCTGCTCGCCCAGGCCGACCCGGCGACCGTGCTGTCCCGGTTCAACCGGATCGCGCTGGCCACCAAGGAACTCCTGCGGACCGACATCCCACGTCCGATGCTGGAGCACCTGGTCCCGCTGGCCCTGAAGGTGAAGGGCGCCAAGGTGACCAGCGTGCAGTTCGTGCCACCGCTGATCAACACCGGCTATCCCGACTGGGCCAAGATCCGCACCGTCACCGCCAAGGCCGTCCGCGCCTCGGCCACCCCCCGCCGGCACCTCACCGCGACCGCCACGCCCGACCCCCGGTCCACCGCCACCTCGGCCACCACGCCCGACCCCCGGTCCACCGCCACACCCGCCCCCACCTCCCGGCCCGTCACCGGGAAGGCGGACGCGACCGCCCCCAAGAGCATCACCGAGGGCTGCGGCTGACGATGAACGGGCTCGCCTTGCCGCTGTGCGACACGTACGACGCGTCGCGGGCTCGGGTGCATGCCACGAAGAGCAGACATCGCTCACGCCGGAGATCCTGCCAATGAGTCAGCGCGTCCTCATCCTCCGGCGTGCCCCCGGATGAGTCGGGGACGGCCTGTTCCCGCCGGACGGGGCTCTCTTCTGACGGGCTGACATCGATGAAGAGGGTGGCGTTGCCCTGATCTCGGCCAGGACCGGCCTCCTGGTTAGGATGGACGGCTTCTCCTGACCGAGACCAGATCAGCGGTCGAACTCGCCGGACTTGACGCCGCCGATGAACGCTCCCCACCCGGCGGGGGTGAAGAGCAGCTTGGGACCGTCAGGGTTCTTGCTGTCGCGGATCGCGACCACCCTGGGGAGATTGGCGGCGACCTCCACACACCGGCCACCGCTGTCTCCAGAGCGCGACGACTTCCGCCAGATGGCGGCGCTCAGGTCCATTCGCGTCTCACTTCCTCGATCATCTTGAGGAATATGCGCTCAGGATAGGCCCACAGTCGTATCGCCTCATATCGTTCCTGAATGGAAGCTACGAATTCACAGTCATTCGTGACGTGCCCCTGAGCTGGCGAGTCTGCGTGGATGGTGATCGGCTGCCCGCCCGGAAGCTCAGCGATCATGAAAGCGTCGGCCAAGCCGGGGAGGCATTCCGGGTCGACGACTTGGACGGAGACAGATGGGCGCTCAGAAACTTTCAGCAGGTGATCGAGCTGCCCGCACATCACCTCGGCTTCACCGACCTTTCGGCGCAGCACGCCTGCGTCGATAAGCACAGGGACGAAGGGAGGATTGTCCCGATCAAGGATCTGCTGCCGCCGCATCCGAGCCTGGACTCGCTCCTCCACCGCCTCGGGAGTTGCTCGGGGCTCCAGGTTGAAGATGTGTCGGGCGTAGGACTCCGTCTGGAGAAGGCCCGGGACGAGAAGAGGGTCCCAAGAGCGGAGGACAAGGGCGGTGGGCTCGATCTCCTCGGCCCAGTCGTGGAACCAGGCCGGGCTGCGGGACTAAGGGCTCCTAACAAAAGTGGTGGACTTGACCTGGTCAGCGGTCGGTGTCGCGCACGAGGCTGCTTGGTAGCGGGACGCGGTCAGCCGCGCAATCGCACGCGATAAACCCGGTGACGTCGACGATCATCACCGGGATACTGGTCGCCCATGGATGAGGTCAAAATGGTCGTCGCCCATTCCGAGCGCGCGACCCTGCGCGTCGGCGACGTGTTCCTGAAGGTGGACGCCGATCAGGCGCGCATCGACGTCGAGGTCGAGGCGATGGCCCTGGCGCCGGTCCCGACCCCGAAGGTCCTGTGGCACAAGCCGCCGGTGCTCGCGATCGCCGCAGTCCCGGGGACGGCGCTCGGCCGCCTCGGCGAGCCGTCGACCGCGTCCCCGGCGGCGTGGGCCGCGGCGGGCGCCGCCATCCGGAGGTTGCACGACGCGCCGTTGCCGCCCAGGCCCGGCCAGGCCGGCCGGGGCCTCGACGAGTTGGCGGCGGATCTCGATGGCGAGTGCGAGTGGCTCGTGACGAACGGCGTCCTACCCGCTGACCTGGTCACCCGCAACCGCCAGGTCGCCGAGGCCGCGCTCCGGCCGTGGACACCGGCCTTCACGCACGGCGACCTGCAGATCGATCACGTGTTCGTCGACGGCGACGGGATCACGGGCATCATCGACTGGTCCGAGGCGGGCCAAGGTGATGCCCTGTACGACCTCGCCACCTTGACGCTCGGGCACGAGGAGCACCTCGGCGACGTCGTCGCCGGCTACGGCACCGACGTCGACCTCGACGTGATCCGCGCGTGGTGGTCGTTGCGAAGCCTGCTGAATGTTCGCTGGCTGGTCGAGCACGGCTTCGACCCGTTCGCGCCGGGCTGTGAGATCGACGTGCTGAGATCCCGCTGTGAGGCTGCGCGGGCCCGACTGCTATGAGAAGTCCTATCGGAACGATCAGTGGATGAGGCGTCGCCAGCAGATGATGGCGGCGGCGAGGGTCATGAAGGCTTCGTGGATGTCGTCGCGAATCTCCCAGCGGATGCGCAGGCGGCGAAACCAATGCAACAGGGCGATCGTCTGCTCGATCACCCAGCGATGCCTACCCAGGCCGGAGCCGTGCGGGGTGCCACGGCGGGCGATGACCGGTTTGACCCCTGCGGCCCAGACCATCCGGCGGTACTTGTCATGGTCATAGCCCCGATCGGCGTACAACGCCTTCGGTCGCCGGCGGGGCCGACCCCGCTGGCCACGCACCGGCGGGATTGCCCGCAGCAGCGGCATGAGCTGGGTGACATCGTTGCGGTTGCCGCCGGTCAGGCTGAGTGCGAGGGGGATGCCGTTGCCGTCGGCGATGATGTGGTGCTTGGAGCCCGTCTTGGCGCGGTCGACCGGGCTCGGCCCTGTTTTGGGCCGCCCTTCAGCGCCCGGATGTGGGAGCTGTCGATCACCCCCTTGGACCAGTCAAGCTTGCCCGTGGCATGCAGCTCGGCCAGCAGTAGTCCGTGCAGCTTCTGCCACACCCCGGCCTGATGCCAGTCCCGTAGCCTCCGCCAGCAGGTCATCCCTGAGCCGAAGCCCAGCTCTTGGGGCAGGAACTCCCAGGCAATACCGGTGTAGAGCACGAACAAGATGCCCGACAGGACCTTCCGGTTGTCCAGGCGTTTGCGGCCCGGATGATCTGTACGGCGTGGCAAGACCGGCAACAACGGTTCGAACCGCGCCCACAACTCATCCGGGATGATCCACGGCGGCTGCTCGCCCTTCCTCACATAGGTGATCAACCTGTAGATGATCACCGGTATTCCTAGATCATTTTGTTAGGGCTTCTAAGCGACAATGCTCTGGTAAAGCCGGGTGAAGGAGACATTGCCGGCCGCCTCGAATAGGCGGTCCAGTCGTTCAGCGTCGGACCTTGACGGGGTGCGGGTGGCCTTCTCCAGGCGACACACCTGGGTCTGGGTGCAGCCGAGTCGGGAGGCCACGGCAGTCCGCGAGAGCTGTGCGGCTTCCCGCAGGCGACACATCTCGGCGCCGAACCGCACGCGAGGGGACCCGGGTCGAGAGAGGGGCACCATCCATCATATTTCCTCTCGAATTAGAAAAAATGGACTTAATGCCGACCGATGACACCGAACTCGATCCAGGTAGACTAACGACTGTTATTATCCGCTCTACTCTGGATTGTCGATCCGATAGCCGACCAACCGCCGGTAAATCATTCTAGACACAGACACTCTCTCTGCGACAGCACGAGGAAGAAAGCAGTTCGTCACTTTCTCTAACAGAGAGAAACCAGGCCACACATGGATACAACAGTGCTCTTCAACACCCGGATCATAAACATCTGAAAGCATCCGGAAGGGGGAATCATGACGACAGGCGAGCCGCCGGCCGGACGAATCGCGACTCTGGCCAGTGACGACAAGGCCGCCTCGAGGTCGAGAGGCAAGGCCTGCTATCGCCTCAAAGACGGCCATCCCCGGCAACCAGGTACGGGAAGGGTGTGGCGGAAGCGTGCCGAGTGGGTGAAGATTGGTACGTCTCGGAAACCATCACCCCGGAGGTACTGAATGCGCGTCGCCCGCCTACTGGCCATCGGTTTGGCGCTGGTGATGGTGGCGTCTGGATGCACTTCCGAGCCTTCATTGAAGGAAGTGGCAGCGCAGCTACAGAAAGACACCCAGCAACTGGAGGTCGACGACGTCTTTAAGAACCCACTCAAGAAGCTGCGCATCCTGCAGCGTCCGGACAAGGACATTCCCTGCGCCAAGGATGGGTTCAGACGGGTACTGCGGGCAACGGCCGATTACCAGCGCGGCAAGGAAGAAGTGCTGGACTCTCACCTGGACGGAGCCCAGAGGCTCATGGAAAACACCCTTTCCCAAACCCTGGGTTACCGAATGGAATATGACATAAGCCAGGCAGACGCCCCGGAAGGGCGATTCATCCATGGCAGCAAGGAGATAGGGATCATCGTGAACGTGTATGTGGCACCAGAAGCCCCGACCTGGCGGCTGCACGCGCAGACCGTCTGTCTGCAACGCTGAGAGAATCGACCACGTCAGTCACCGGTCCGGGCCTTCAGTAGGTTCTCAGCCAAATCGCTGGTCTGGGCCCGTGAGGAGTTTTCAATTTTATCATCGAGCTTTCCGTTGCCGTCCATCCATGCCTCGTAAACGGCCAGCTTCTCCTGGAGCTTTTGCTCCCATTTCCCGTCACCGGTGACCTCACGCCTGGCTTCGACCACGAACTCGTCATATGTCTTTAGGGCGCCGGTAGTCGCGCTGATGAGCTCCTTGGGAGGTTCACTCGCCGGGTATCCGCCGCTGTGGAGAAGATGCGCTATGTCGTACTTCATGCGTTTAGCGAGGTCAGACCGTTTCTCGGTGGCCGCTTCGACCTGTGTCTCGAAGCTGTCGGCCCAGTCATCCGAGAGAGAGCTAACGATGTATGCCTGAGCGAGATCCCATCCGAGTTCGGCAAATTGGTCTACGACAGGAATCCCACCGAGGAAAAACCCGGCGGTGTTCTTGGTGAAGTCGCGCGCCAGGTCGGCAACCGCGTCCTCCTCACCGAGCACGTCTACCGTCGTCCTGAACGCGACGCTACCGAAGTCGCCGAACATCATCGAGATGTCACGGAAATAATTGTTGTCGCTCCGCGCGTCCAGACGGGCGGCGGTCAGCAAGGTGTCATGGCGGAACCTCGCCACCGTCGAGTTGAACTCGTCGGCGAGCTTCTTCTCACCGACGAAGGTCTTCATGAATTGAGAGGTGTCGCCGGGACTGAGGTAGAACGCCGGGGTCACCCCAGGAAGAGGTTTCCAATGCTCCGGAACTTTCAGCCCCGATGCCCGATCCACGGCCTTGTCGAAGCGCCCGCCCGAAATCAACTCATGCACATACGACTTCGCGATCACTCCCATGGATTCCTTGGCTGTATACGGCAGATTTTGTCCGAAGGAGCCCGCCGCTCTGATCGCGTCCAGGGTGAAGGCGGCGGCGGCCGGGCTGTGCTGGCCGGCCTTCTCGGTCGTGGCCTCGGCGCCCGCCTCCATGACCCGACCGAAGGCGTCGGCCACCTCGTCTCCGGTGTCGATCGTCTGGGCATAGTCGAGGAGCTGTTTCATTTTGTCGACCTGGCTCAGTTTGACGTCCGTACCGCCCATCTTGGTGAACGCGTCCCGCACGGCGGCGCCGTCTCCGGCGAGCACCTCCAGTCCCATGGCGACCAGGTCGGAGGAGTATCCGTACGCCTTCGTCTCGATGGGGCCGACGGCGCGGCGGTCCTGGCGGGGATCCTTGGTGAAACCGTCCAGGACCAGCCCGCGGGCCGCCACGCTGCGGACGCCGGAGGGGGCGTTGGCGCCCTTGAGCAGAGCGAGCCGGTTCCAGGCGGTGGTCTTGTCGGTCGGCTTCACCAGGTCGTTTCTGACCTTGGCGAATGCCGGGATGAGGGCGGGGGCGCGCAGGGCGGCGCCGAGGGCCGCACTGAAGGCGGCCAGGTCCTTCTTGGCGGTCTTGCTGCCGGTGCTCGCGATGAGGCTCGCCAGGCTGTCGCGGGCCTTCGCCGGCAGCAGGGCGAAGAAGGCGGCGGCGGCCTGGGGGTTCTCCGCCAGCTTGGCGACCTCGTCGGCGTGCTCGTGGATGAGCGCGGCCTGGAGCTCGCCGCCGTGGTTGACGAGGATGTCGTTGCCGTACATGCTCGCCAGGCCTCGGGCGGTCTCGAAGCCTTCCAGCTCGTCGGGCAGGCGGACGAGCGGCGACCGGTCGCCTCCGCCGCCCAGCTCCGGGGCGCCCTTGCCCAGGTCGTTGATCAGATCGATCCGGCCGTGGAGCATGGAGACCTGTGTGCCGCCCCAGTCGGCGATGTCGGCGATCTCCCGCAGCGCGGGGGTGCTGATCCCGTGCTGGCGGAGCTTTCCCTCGAACTCCTTGCTGAACGCGGTCAGCCGGTCGGCCGCACCGCTCAAGGAGGTGGCGAGCTGCCCCATCCCCTCGGGATCGATGCCGCAGAACTCGGCGGTGGGTGCCATGGAGCGTTCCCCCTCATGGTCACGACGGTCATGTGCGCCCGGCCATCTCCCGGCGCGCGGCGTTCGCCTGGGACTCGGTCACCAGCGGAGGAGTGCGGCGCAGCTCCTCCTCGATCGCGTCGACCACGCGCTGCGCGAGCCGTCCCAGCCGCTGGTGCCGCTCTTCCAGCTCGGTGGTCCACCTGGCGGCGGTCGGCCCCGTCCAGACCTTCCCCGACCGCATCGCCGAGGAGGCGCGCTGATAGGCCTGCCGTACGTCCTGAGCCCTGCCCTCGGCCTCCACGAGGAGGCGCTGCAGCTCCGCGTGCCGGGGATTGGGCACCATCGGCTCGGCCACGCCGCCCCCGTCCTCTCCAGGACCCCGTGATGAAAGAAAAAATTAATACCACACCGGGTATAGATCGTCTATGCCGGCAAGGCCAAGACGCCGCCGGCATCGCGTTTCTACCCTTGGAGCTATAACCACGAGAGCGGATTGGTCTGATATTTCGGTCATTCCATCTCACGCCGAAACGACTACTCCACCCGACAGAATCGGAGTAACGGACGTCACTGTTCGAAGGACACGTCGACGCGGTGGAAAACGCCGCCGAGGCCGCGTCACAGGTGTTTTCCGGCGCCGTTTCCGCGCTGTTCTCCACCGGCCGTCCGGGCACGCCTCCGGCCATCGCGGCCGTCATCATCCAGGTGTCACACATCACCATTTGTCATATCAAGGAGAGTCGGGCTCCGATCATGACCTTCCCGTGTTCCACGACGCCGGCCGGCGCCCCGCTGCCGGAGAGCGCCGGCGGCGCTCAGGCGGCGTAGGACTCCTTGGCCAGACGGCGGACACGGGCCACGTCGACGGTGTGGCCGAGGCCCGGCTGGGTGAGCGGCACGGCCACGACGCCGCCGGAGGCGCCGACCGGCGGGGTGACGATCTGCGCGCTGCGCGGCGGCTCGGCCACGTCGCAGGGCAGGCCGCAGCCGGGCAGGCTGGCCGCGGCCACCGTGGCCGCCCGGGCCAGGCCGGTGCCCTGGCCACCGGCGCAGGCGATCTCCCAGCCCGCCGCCAGGGCGCGGTCGTGGACCCGCCGCACCTCGCGCAGGGAACCCAGGACGGCCGGGCGCAGCAGCAGCGCCCGGCCCGCTCCGACGAGGACGGCCTCGTCGAGCTCGGCCAGCGAGGACACCTCCAGCAGGACCGGGGCGGCGACCCGCTCCTGCAGCTCGGCGTGGTCGGCGAGACCGGCGAACGGGCGCTCGATGGACGAGAGCGTGTAGGCGTCCAGCGCCTCCAGGGCGCCGACGTCGGTGTAGGCGCCACGGGCGTCCACGCCGATGCCCAGCGCCGGGTACGCCTGACGGACGGCGCGCAGCGGCTCGATGTCCCAGCCGGGGTGGACGTCCAGGGTGATGTGGGCGTAGCCGGCGCAGACATGGCGGTTGACCCGCGCGACCAGGCTCTCCAGGTTGCGCTCGGCGCCGATCCTGACGGTGGCCATCAGCGAGGTGCGGCTGCCGCCCAGCGCGTGGGAGAGCGGCACCCCGCGCATCCTGGCCCACAGGTCCCAGCAGGCCATGTCGGCCGCGGGGCCGCCGGGGACGGCGCCCAGCTCGTCGGGGTGCTCCCAGTCGACGCCGATCAGCGCGTGGGCGAGCCCCTCCTCCAGGGAGGCCCAGGTCTTCGGGTCGGGGTCGACGACCTCTCCCCAACCGGTCATGCCCCCGTAGTCGGTGAGCCGGACGAGGATGCTCTCCGGCCGCCTGCCGTACGGCAGGACCAGGCGGAACATCTCAAGCTCGCGCACGCGCGGCATGAATTTCCCTCATCTCTGCTCGGAAAACGCGAATCCCGCCCGGAGGCGGGACTCCCCCTCAACGCGGAGGAGGGCGGCGTTCTTCCCATAGTGCCACGGGGTCAGTCCCTGAACCGGCCCGCGACCAGCACGCCCGTGCTCGCCATGAGCGCGGTCAGCGCGAAGCACACGAGGTAGACGGGCCCGGCCGCGCCGAAGGCCGCGACGATCGCGCCGACGACGGCGACCGTGACCACGGTGAAGACCGACTCCCCGATCCCCATCGAGGCGCTGTTCTCGCCTTCCTCACCGGGGCGCGACAGCTCCAGGACGAGCACCGACAGCGTCGGGTAGACGATCCCGATGCCGAACCCGAGCACGGCCTCGCCGACGAAGGCCAGGGCCACGGGGACGGCCGCGAAGACGGTCAGGGCCATCAGCACGATGCCCGTGGCGATCAGGGCGGGGCCGGTCCGCAGGATCAGGACCCGGTCGTAGCGCTTGCGCCCGACGACCCACGAGCCGAAGGACCAGGCGAGCGCGCCACCGGTGAGCACCATCCCGGCCTGGGCGGGCGACAGGCCACGCTCCCCGGTGAGCATGAGCGGCAGGAACACCTCGCCGCCGAAGACGGTGCCGGCGGCGATCCCGCGCAGGGCGATCACCGAGGGCAGGCCCCGCGCGGCGCGCAGGGTGCCGGGCGGCAGCAGCCGGGGCAGCGTGAGCACCAGGACGAGCAGCCCGGCGGCCAGCAGGATCAGCCCGGCGCCGCGCGCCGCTCCGCCGTACTGCATGAGCGCGGCGCCCACGGCCGTCAGCGCCGCCCAGCCCAGCCGCCGCATGATGGGGGTGCGCTCGCCCACCTCGGGGCCGTCGTCGGCCGGCGTGGTGGACAGGCCCCGCCACAGCAGCAGGGCCGCGGGGACGACGAGCAGCGGCACCCCCAGGAAGACCCAGCGCCAGCCCAGCTGCTCCACCACGACTCCGGTGATCGCCGGCCCGACCATGGACGGCACCACCCAGGCTCCGGCGAAGACGGAGAAGACCTTGGGGTGCATGGCCGCCGGGTAGATCCGTGACACCAGCACGTACATCGAGACCTGGAAGATCCCTCCGCCGAAGCCCTGCACGAACCGGCCCAGGATGAACAGGTCCATGGTGGGCGCAACTCCCGCGATCACGAGCCCCACGGCGAAGGCGGCCACCCCCGCCCAGAGAGGAGCGACCGGTCCTCGGAGGTCGGCCCAGCGCCCGCCCAGCACGGTGGCGACCATCGCGGCGGCCAGTGACCCGCTGAAGGCCAGGGCGTACAGCGCGAGCCCGTCGAGCTCGCGGCCCACGACCGGCATGGCCGTCGCCACGGCGAGCGCCTCGAAGGCCACCAGGACGATCAATGCGACCATGCCGACCGTCAGGGCGCGGTAACGCTGGGCAAATATCCCCTCAGATGGGGCGAGAACCGTCGTAGCAGTCATGATCGGACTGTATGGGCACCGCCCCGCTCCGGGCATCGGTCCCGCAGGTCAGCCCTTGGTCGTAGGACCCGCCGCCTCGACATGGGAGAGCAGGCCGCGCAGGATCAGGTCCAGGCCGACCTCGAAACGCTCGACGCCGCGGGCGTCCACCAGGTTGCCGACCTGGGCGACGAGGTCGGGGAAGCGGTCGGCGGGCAGGCTGCGGCAGAACTCCCCGATCTGGCCGGAGAGCTCCCCCATGAAACTGGCCGGCTCCCCGCCGCCGGCGCGCCGCGAGCCCTCGTAGGCGTCGGAGCAGACGTAGAGGCCGAGCCGGTCGACCATCAGGGCCGCGACCTTGGGCGGCACCCCTCCGGCGAGCATGATGGCCAGCTGCGCCTCGCCGACCCGCAGGGCGTTGGGCCCGGCCGGGACGGTGGACAGGCCGACCTTGGCGATGTCGGCGTGGGAGCCGAACACCCGGAACGTCTCCATGACCAGCTCCCTGAGCTGCTCCAGCCAGCGCTCCGGCTCGGGCTCGGGGGTCCGGATCTCACCCATGACCTCGTCGTAGACCAGATCGAGCAGCTCCTCCTTGTTCTCCACGTGGGCGTAGAGGGAGGCGGGGCCGGTGCCGAGCTCCTGGGCGACCCGGCGCATGCTCAGCGCGTCGAGCCCCTCGGCGTCGAGGATCCGCAGCCCGGCGGCGACGATGAGATCCCTGCTCAGGACGGGCCGCGGAGCGCTCACCCGGCGAGGCCTGCGCCACGGCGGAGCCGGATGTCGGTCATCCGCCGATCGTATACCGCGCCTACTTCCTCGCGAATGCCGTACGGAAGGACGAACGGTGTGCATGGCGCGGATGCTGTCCGTCGCCACCGTGCCGTCGGTGCGCGCCGGAGCGCACCCGGGCCGCGCTGGACCCCGCGGACGGCGTGGCGGGCAATCAGTACGGGCAGGACATATCCCGTTAACCGTGCGCACGGACGGCCGTTCGCCGGTGCTTCCAACCTCGGGACGATCGGGGAACGGTCCTGTTGATCCTCACATGAGAGGTCCGTCAATGGAACGTCGTACATTCCTCCGCGCCTCGGCGCTCGGCGCCGGCGCCCTGGCCTTCACCGGCAGCCTCTGGCAGGACGCCCTCGCGGCCCCCGCCCAGAACGCCCCAGGCCCCTACGGGCCCCTGCTGGCCGCCGACGGCAACGGCATCCGGCTCCCGGCGGGCTTCACCAGCCAGGTGATCGCCCGGTCCGGGCAGACGGTCCCCGGCACCTCCTACATCTGGCACAGCGCCCCCGACGGCGGTGCCTGCTTCGCCGACGGCGGCGGATGGATCTACGTGTCCAACTCCGAGGTCAATCCCGGCGGCGGCGCCTCGGCGATCCGCTTCGACTCCGGCGGCGGCGTCGTCTCCGCGGTCTCGATCCTGTCGGGCACCCGGCAGAACTGCGCCGGCGGCGCGACGCCGTGGAACACCTGGCTGTCGTGCGAGGAGGTCAGCCGGGGCTACGTCTACGAGACCCACCCCTTCGGCGGCGCCGCGGTGCAACGTCCGGCCCTGGGCCGCTTCAAGCACGAGGCGGCGGCGGCCGACCCGGTCCGCAAGGTCGTCTACCTGACCGAGGACGAGACCGACGGCCGGTTCTACCGGTTCGTCCCGGCGACCTGGGGCGACCTGTCGTCCGGCAGGCTGCAGGTGCTCCGCGCGGGCTCGGCCACCTCCGGCGCCTTCACCTGGGCCGACGTCCCCGACCCCGACGGCTCCCCGACCGTGACCCGCAGCCAGGTCTCCGGCTCCAAGTCCTTCAACGGCGGCGAGGGCTGCCACTACGCCAACGACACCGTGTGGTTCACCACCAAGGGCGACAACCGGGTCTGGCAGGTCGACGTCGCCGCCGGCACCTACGAGCTCGCCTACGACGACAGCCTCGTCAGCCCCGGCGCGGCGCCGCTGACCGGGGTGGACAACGTCACCGGCTCGGCCTCCGGGGATCTCTACGTGGCCGAGGACGGCGGCAACATGGAGATCTGCCTGATCACCCCGGACGACAAGGTCTCCCCCTTCCTGCGGATCAACGGCCAGGGCTCCTCGGAGATCACCGGCCCCGCCTTCAATCCCACGGGCAACCGCCTTTACTTCTCCTCCCAGCGCGGCACCTCCGGATCCTCCTCCGGAGGGATCACCTACTGCGTCAGCGGCCCGTTCCGCACCTGAGGCCCGTCCGGACCGTACGGAGCCACCGGCCCGTACGGCCTGGGGCCGCCCCGCGCGGGTCCGGGGTCCGGGCCCGGGGCTGTCCAAAAATAAGTCCGACCGGTCGGTCATATTGTTTGCTAGAGTGACGGCATGATCGACGGACGGCTCCAGCGCGGCGAGCGGACCCGCCAGGCGGTGCTCGACACCGCCGTCCGGCTGGCCTCGGTGGAAGGGCTCGACGGCCTGTCACTGGCCCGGCTCGCCCAGACTCTCGGCGTCAGCAAGTCCGGACTTTTCACACACTGGCCGGATAAACAAGCACTTCAGCTCGCGATCGTGGAGCAGGCCCGGCAGCAGTGGGTCGATCAGATCATCGAGCCGGCCCTGCGCGTGCCCGGGAGGGTGCGCAAGCTGTGGGCCCTGCACGAGCACCGCCTGGCCTTCTACGCCTCCGCGCAGCTGCCCGGCGGCTGCTTCTTCGGCGCCGTCGAGGGGGAGTTCGACGACCGGCCGGGCCCGGTCCACGACGCCATCGCCACCGCCGTCGACAGCTGGATGGACCTGCTGACCCGGCTGGCCGGGCGGGCCGTCGAGCTCGGCGAGCTGCGGCCCGGCACCGACCCCGGCCTGCTCGCCTTCGAGATCGAGGCGCTCGGCGCGGCCGTGGTCGTCCACACCCACCTTCTCCACCACGAGCACAGCCACCGATACGCCCGCCGCGCCGTGCTCGACCGGCTCCGGGCGCTCGCGACCGACCCCAGCATCCTCCCGGAGGCCTGACATGACGACCGCCCTGCAGATCGGGCCCATCCAGCCCGTGCAGATCCACTTCGAGGACCTCGACGCCATGGGCGTGGTGCACAACGCCCGCTACGTCCTGCTGCTGGAGCGGGCCCTGTCCGGTTACTGGGCGGAGCACGGCTGGGCCTTCGACCCCACCCGTCCCCACTTCGCCGAGATCTTCTTCGTGGTGCGCGAGTTCTCCATCACCTACCACGTGCCGATCAGCACCGTGGGCACGGCCGCGGTGCACTTCTGGGTGGAGCACCTCGGCACGACCAGCGTGGTGTACGGCTTCCGCGTGCTGTCGGCCGACCACGGCGTCGTGCACGCCGAGGGCCGCCGCGTCCAGGTCAGGCTGGACCCCGCCACGCTGCGGCCGAGCCCGATGAGTCCGGCCCTACGCGAGTCCATCCAGCCGCTGGTCCTGACGGCGGGCCACCTCGGCTCCTGACCGCGACCGTAGACCAGCGCGGCTCCTGACCGCGACCGCGGGCCACCTCGGCTCCTGACCGTGGGCCGCCGCGGCCGGGGCGGCAGCCCGGCCGCTCACCCGATCTTGAAGCGCTAGAGTCCACCCCAGTCCTGAAATTTCATGATTCGGGGAGACGGATATGCGGGGATCCGCACTGGAGCACCTCCTCCCAGCCGGCGGCGAGCTGGCCGAGCACCTGCGCAAGAGCATGGAGGAGGTGGAGACCCGGCTGCGCGCGGTCGCCGCCGACTCCCCCGACCCGCTCATCGCCGAGGCGGCGGGCTATCTCCTCGACGCGGGCGGCAAACGGTGGCGGCCGCTGCTCGTGCTGCTCGGCGCGCAGTTCGGCGACTACGAGACCCTGTCGGTGCTGGACGCGGCGGTGACCGTCGAGCTCATCCACGCCGCCTCCCTCTACCACGACGACGTCATGGACGAGGCGCCGCTGCGGCACAGCGTGCCCAGCGCCCAGGTCCGCTGGGGCAACACGATCGCGATCCTGGTCGGCGACCACCTGTTCGCGCGCGGCGCCACCATCAGCCTCGACCTCGGCGAGCCCGCCAGGAGAGCGCAGGCGCACGCCTTCGAGCGGCTGGTCAGGGGCCAGGTCCGGGAGGTGGCGGGGCCCAGGCCCGGCGAGGACGCGGTCGAGCACTACCTCGACGTGGTCCGCGACAAGTCGGCCGCGCTGATCGCGCTCGCGGTGCGGCTCGGCGGCATCTGCGCCGGCGCGGACGACCGGGTCGTCGAGGCCCTGACGGAGTACGGCGAGGCCCTCGGCGTCGCCTTCCAGCTCTCCGACGATCTCATCGACATCCTGTCGCCGCCGGTCAGCTCGGGCAAGGCGCAGGGCACCGACCTGCGGGCCGGCCTGGTCACCCTGCCGATGCTGCACGCCCTGCGGGAGCCGGGAGCCGTACGGCTGCGCGAGATCCTGGGGACCGGGCCCGTGGCGGACCCCGCGCTGCACGCCGAGGCGCTCGACCTGCTGCGGGCCTCGCCGGGCATGGACTCGGCCCGCCTGGAGGCCGAGCGCCACACCGCGCGGGCCAGGGCCGCCGCGGAGCGACTCCCCGACTCGCCGGCGCGGCGGGTCCTGGAGTCGCTCTGCGACCTGGTGGGCGGGCGTTCCGCCTGACCTCAGAGGTCGAGCGGGATCTGCGTGCAGGCTCCGCGGTGCTCACGGCGACGGTGGGCCAGGGAGCCGACCGGCGGTCCGCGGTCGAGTGGCGCGATGTCGGGCTCCGGGACACCGGGCTGCGCGTCCCGTTCGAGGCGGTGCTGTATCCGGACGGGCGGATCCTGCTGCAGTACGGCGATCTGCCCGACGACGAGCGGGTCCGCGACGGCGGCGCCACGGTGGGCGTGTCCAACGCCTACGGGACCGACATGTTCCTGGTCCGGGGCGCGCTCGACCCGGCGGTGGCCTTCGGGCTCCGCCCCGCGCCGCAGGTCTCGTAGGAGCGACGCCGTTCACCGGCGGCGCCGGAGGGTCCCGACGTCGGAGCCCTCCGGCGCACGGGCGGAGGCCCGGCCGGTGCGGCGGCGGGGACCGCGGGCGCGCGCTCTGCCATCGAGACCTGGCCAGGGTGACGACGGGCTCGCCGCTCAGCGGCCGAGCGCCGCGCGGACGACCTCCCGGTCCTTCTCCTTCTCCGGCTCCGTCAGCTCCCGGTACGGCAGCCGCTGCTCGGCCGGAGCCCATTCCCCGTTCCGTCTGAGCCACTCCTTGTGCACTTCCTCGCTGGCCTCCTCCATGAACTTCTCGCTTCTCAGGTCCGCTCCCCGCTTCTCGCCGTCGCGCACCAGCCTGACCGCCACGTCCGCGGAGTCCCGGCTCTCCTTCTGCCAGTCGCGCGGCAGGCGCTTGTAGTCGGTGTTGGCGATGTCGACCCGGTCCGTGCCGTGCTTCTCCGCCCACGCCCGGTCCGTGGTCGTCTTGATCCGGGGTTCGTAGCCTCCGCCGTCCAGCCGGCGCGGAGCGCGCCAGCGGTCGTGCAGACGGCCGGCCACGGTGTCGACCCTCCTGGCCCGGGGAGTCTTGAAGAGGCTTTTGAGGACGTGCCCGACGCTGCTCAGGACCTTGCGGAGCATGGCCCTGACCTTCCCGGCCAGGTCGGCCAGACGGGGCAGCGGGCGCGGAGCGACGGTGATCCCGTGGCGGCGGAGTCCCCGGCGAGCAGCCCTCGGCCCCACTCGACGGTGTGCTTGGAGATCCACAGGCCGTCGGCCGCGACGGTGAGCCGGTCGGCGAGGTCGGCCGCCTGGGGCAGGGTGCCTCCGCGACCGGTCACACAGGCGTGCGGCACGTCGGTGACCGGCCCCTGATCGGCGCCGGCCGGCCGGTAGGCGTGCCCGCCGTCGGCGACCGGCCGCCGGTGATGGGCGGCCTCGCCGGTCCCGCGGACGTCGCCGCTCCCGTCAGAGAGAGCCACCTGACACCTCCGAACCCCGTTGCGCGTGATCCAGGGCAGAACCATTCGATCATGACGGCCCGCCAGGAGGATACCGAGCCCGGATCACAGTATCGATGATCATGAAATGGGATTCGGGACCCACCCCACCTGGACTCCGGACCATCCCCGACGGCCCCTCCACGGAACGGTGAGCCGTCCGGACGGCCCACCGCAGAGCAGGCGTCCCCTGTCGTCCCTGGACGTCCTTTACCGTCTCCCAACTTCCCCACCGTCCCCCATCGTCCTCAGCCGGCCCCACCGGGCGGCCGGACCTGGGGGCATCGCCACCGCCCGGACAGCTCACCGCAGGACGGGCATCCCTCATCGTCCCCGGACGCCCCTTCCCGTCCCCCACCGTCTCCGGAGGTGGGGGCGTCGCCGCCGGCCATGGCGCTCTGACAGGGGCGGGCCTCCGTGCCACCCTTGTCAGAGCGAGATCATGTGCGTGCCACTCCTGTCAGAGCGGGATCATCTGGCCGCGCGCTCCAGCTCCCGCTCGGCCCACTGGCCGATGTCACGGCGCTCGATCGCCGCGGCCATCAGGCCGGGGAAGGCGTCGGGGGTGCAGGCGAAGGCGGGCACCCCCAGCGCCGCCAGGGCGGCGGCGTTGTCACGGTCGTAGAAGGGCGCACCCTCGTCCGACAGCGCGAGCAGCACGATGACCTGGACCCCGGCCGCGGTCATCTGGGCGACCCTGCGGAGCATCTCCTCCCGGACACCGCCCTCGTAGAGGTCGCTGATCAGAATGAAGATCGAGTCGGTGGGCCGGGTGATGAGGCCCTGGCTGTAGGCGATGGCCCGGTTGATGTCGGTGCCGCCGCCGAGCTGGGTGCCGAACAGCAGCTCCACCGGGTCGTGGAGCTGGTCGGTGAGGTCGACGACCGCGGTGTCGAAGACCACCAGCGACGTCCTGAGTGAGCGCATCGAGGCGAGCACCGCGCCGAAGACGCTCGAATAGACGACGGAGGCGGCCATCGACCCGCTCTGGTCGATGCAGAGCACGACCTCGCGCTGGACGGCCCGCTGCCGCCTGCCATAGCCGACCAGCCTCGACGGCACCACGGTGTTCCGCTCGGGCAGGTAGTTCTTCAGGTTGGCCCGGATCGTGCGGTCCCAGTCGATGTCGGCGACCCGTTTGGGCCGGTGGGTCCGGGCCGAGCGGTCCAGCGCGCCGGTGACGGCCGCCTTCGTCTTCTGAACGAGCCGCCGCTCCAGCTCGGAGACGACCTTGCGGACCAGCGCGCGGGCCGACTCGCGCGCCTTCTCCGGCATCACCCGGTTGAGCGACAGCAGAGTGCCGACCATGTGGACGTCGGGCTCGACCGCCTCCAGCATCTCCGGCTCCAGCAGCAGCCGGGTCAGGTTCAGCCGCTCGACGGCGTCCTTCTGCATGACCTGCACGACGGTCGAGGGGAAATAGGACCGGATGTCGCCCAGCCAGCGCGCCACCCTGGGCGCGGAGGCGCCGAGACCTCCACTCCGCTCGTCCGCGCCCCCGCCACCGCCGTTGTAGAGCGCGGCCAGGGCTCCGTCCATCTGGGCGTCGGTCCCGGCGAGCGCGCACCCCGTGCCATCGGCGTCGCCGCCGAGCACCAGCCGCCAGCGGCGCAGTCTTTCGTCCATCACTCGGCCTCCGCCTTCCCCAGGATCATCAGCACGGTCCGCACGGCCGCCGCCGCGCGCTCCTCGTCGAGCTCCGCCGCCCCCTCCGCGCCGGGGACCGCCCCGGTCACGAGCGAGCGGACCCGCGAGCCGATCGAGCGCCGTTCGGGCGCGGCGAAGGCGCCGAACGTCCGGCGGAGCAGGGGCAGCACGTCCACGAACGTCTCGGGGGCGAGCCCGGTGAGCCAGCCGTCGATCAGCGCGAGCAGCCGGGCGTCGTGGACGAGCAGCAGGCCACCGCCCGACAGGAACCCCTCGATCCAGGCGGCCGCCCGGGCGGGCGGATGCCCGGCCGACATGGCCCGCGACATCCGCGGGCCCACCTGGTCGGCGTCGAGGTCTCCGGCGTCCAGCAGGATCCTGGTGAGCCGGCCCTCGATCAGCCCGTGCAGGTCGGAGCGGCCACAGGCACCGCGCAGCGCGGCCAGCCAGCGCGCCTGGGGCGCTCCCGCTCCGGAGGCGCCGTCGAGCAGGGCCACGGCGGCCTGCACCCCGTCGATGTGGCGCAGCAGGTCGCGGGCGGCGTCGTCGTCCAGGCCGGTGACCGCCCCGCCCAGCCCGACGCAGACCCTGGTGAGCAGCGCGTCGACGATGGCGGCCAGGCCGGTGGCGGGGGTGCCGCGCACGTCGCCGTAGCGCTGGGCGCGGACCATCGCCGGGAGCGCGGCCATCAGGTGGGTGACGTCGCTGTCGAGCGCGGCCCGCGCCGACAGCGCGTCGAGCACGTACGGCAGCGCGTCCGGCAGGTCGGCCAGCAGACACCGCTCCACCAGCCCGGTGAGGCCGGCCAGCGAGGGCCCGGCGGGTGCGGCCGCCCGTCCGCCGGGCGCCCCGGGCCCCGGTCCGGCCGATCCCTGCCCGGCGGCCCCCTGCGGCGTGGGGCCGGCGGGCTGCCCCCCGTCGGCGAGGTCGCGGACGCGGGCGGCGGCCGCCGCGGGGACCGTGGTGCCCCAGGCGCCCGCCTCGATCAGGTCGATGTCGAACTCGGGGCGCCAGGCGAGCGTCCACGACTCGCGGAAGGTGCCCTTGCTCCGGCTCTCCTGGGGCGTGCCCCAGTCGACGCCGAGCAGGCGCAGCCGGTGCAGCAGCCTGCTGCGCTCCAGGTCGAGGGGCCTGCGCAGGTCGAGGTCGTGCTCACGGTCCAGGGCCTCGGGCTTGAGCCGCAGCCGGCGCTGCTCCTCGCGGAGGTGGCGCTGGAGGGGGACCATCGGGGTCGCGTCGGGGACGTGGCCGAGCCGCTCCCCCACGACCATGCGCCGCTGGATCAGCTCCACCGGCAGGTCGTCGCCCTCACACAGGACGGCCCGGACCGCCTCGGTGACCTCCGCCAGCCCCGCCAGCGGCCGCCCCCGGAGCACGGCCAGGCTCTGCGTGAGCCGTACCGCCTCGATGACGTGGGCGGAGGAGACCGGCAGGTCTTCCTCGCGCAGCACCCCGGCGGCGGCGGTCAGCCACCGCTCCACCGGGCGGTCGGGGGAGGCGAACAGGTGGTGGTACCAGCCCGGTGACGTCACTCCCGCGCCGTATCCGCTCCAGGCGGCCAGCCGCCCGTAGGTCCACGGCACCCAGGTCATCTCGGCCTTGACCTTGGGCAGCCCCCGCAGCAGCTCGTCGTCGGCCTTCACCGTGGGCAGCCCGGCGCCCCAGCCGGCGCCCTCCTTCGCCGTCCCGGCCAGCGCGGGCACGTGCCAGGCGCCGCAGACGACGGCGATCCGCTCGAACCCCTCCTTGACCGCCCTGCGGATCGTGCGCCGCATGAAGGCCTCGCGCCTGGCTTCGTAGGCGTCGGCCACGTGCCCGTCGCGGACCGCCGCCATGGCCTCGGCGATCACCCGGAACGGCGTGTCCCCCCGGTGCTCGACCACGTCCTCCCACCAGCGCTCCGGATCGTCGTATCCGGCGGCGCGGGCGAGCGTCCCGATCGGGTCGGTCCGTACGGCCGGCATCCCGGCCTGCGGCCCCTCCCCCTCGGGCGGCTCCGTCCCCGGCGCGTGCCCGGCCGCTCCCCGCCGGTCCGCCGGCCGGCCGTCCTGCGGCCCCGCGTCCTCGGGTCCCGTGTCCGGTGCCCGCCCCTCTCCCGGCTCCTCCTCCGGGTGGGAGGCGAGGCTGTGGGCGGCGGGCAGGTCGCAGAAGCGGACCGGGACCCCCGCCTCCACCGCGTGACGGATCGCCTGCCACTCGGGGGAGAAGACCGCGAACGGCCAGAATGCGGCCTTGGACGGCTCTCCCGGCACGTGGGCCAGCAGCGCCACCGGGGGTTCGAGACCGGGGTCCTTGGCCAGCTCGACCAGCCCGTCCGCCTCCGGCGGGCCCTCGATGAGCACGATGTCCGGCCTGAGCCGCTCCAGCTCGTCTCTCAGGGACCGCGCCGAACCCGGCCCGTGGTGCCGGACGCCCAGCACGGAGACGCTCACGGGCGGCCTCCGATCGCCGGGGGGCCGGCCGCCCCGGCCGGTGACGGTCCGCGGCGGGCCTCACGTGGTGCGGACGCCGCGGGACGGCACGGCCCCGCCCCGGCGCCGCGCGCCTCAGCCCGCGTCACGGCAGGCCCGGTAGAAGTCGCGCCAGTCCTGGCGCTCACGGACGACGGTCTCGAGGTATTCCCGCCAGACGACCTGGTCGGAGACCGGGTCCTGGACCACGGCTCCGACGATCCCGGCGGCCACGTCGGAGGGGCGGAGCACGCCGTCGCCGAAGTGGGCCGCCAGCGCGATGCCGTTGGTGAGGACGGAGATGGCCTCGGCGGTGCTGAGGGTGCCGCTGGGGGACTTGACCTTGGTGCGGCCGTCCTCGGTGACGCCGGTGCGCAGCTCGCGGAAGACCGTGACGACGCGGCGGATCTCCTCCAGGCCGGTCGTGGTCTGGGGCAGCTCCAGGGAGCGGCCGAGCTGGCCGACGCGACGGGAGACGATGTCCACCTCCTCCTCCGCGGTGGCCGGGACCGGCAGCACGACGGTGTTGAACCTGCGGCGCAGGGCGCTGGACAGGTCGTTGACCCCCCGGTCGCGGTCGTTGGCGGTGGCGATGACGTTGAACCCGCGCGTGGCCTGGACCTCCTCGTTGAGCTCGGGGATCGGCAGCGTCTTCTCCGACAGCACGGTGATCAGCGCGTCCTGGACGTCGGAGGGCATGCGGGTCAGCTCCTCCACCCGGGCGATGCGCCCCTCGCTCATCGCGCGCATCACCGGGCTGGGCGTGAGCGCCTCCCGGGACGGCCCCTCGGCCAGCAGCCGCGCGTAGTTCCAGCCGTAGCGGATGGCCTCCTCAGCGGTGCCCGCGGTGCCCTGCACGAGCAGGGTGGAGTCGCCGCTGACCGCGGCCGCCAGGTGCTCCGACAGCCAGGTCTTGGCGGTGCCGGGCACGCCGAGCAGCAGCAGCGCGCGGTCGGTGGCGAGGGTCGCCACCGCCACCTCCACGATGCGGCGGGGCCCGATGTATTTCGGGGTGATCTGATCACCGTCGCCCAGGATGTAGCGGGTCACCGCCCAGGGGGACAGCTTCCAGCCCGGCGGCCGGACCCGGTCGTCGTCCTTCGCCAGGACCGCCAGCTCCTCGGCGTACTGGTCTTCGGCGTGGGCCCGCAGAACCGTTGTCACACAAGCTCCTTCAACATGTCGTCACGGAAACGCAGGAGGGCGGCGACCTCCTGGATGGGCGGTTCGGGCGAGAGGCGTTCGGCCACGCCGTACAGGGCGGGGTCGATGCGCTCACCGGCGAGCTTGGTCAGCTCGCCGAGGTTCCACGGCTGGGTGCCGGAGACCTCGAGGATCTTCTGCAGCACGGCCCTGGCCAGGCCGGGCCCCCAGGGGGCCGAGGCGCCGCCGAGAACCATGATGAGCTGGCCGTCCAGGCCGTGCCGGCGGACGAAGTCGGCCGCGACGCGCTCCTGCTCGGCGGGGGGCAGCGCGGCCAGCAGGTCGGCGAGCGGGTCCCAGGCGAACAGCTCCCTGGCCCATTCGGGATCGCCCTGGAGCACGGTGGCCCTGACCCACCCCGCCATGACCTCCCGGCCCCAGTCGACGATCTTCATGCGGACCAGCTCGGCCGGCGGGCGGCCGAGCAGGCGGGGCCAGACGGCGAGCGGGGTGCGCGCCACGGCCTGCTGGAGCCACCAGCTCCGCTCACCCGTGCCCCGGGGCGGCTTGGCCCGGATCCCGTCGCGCTCCATCGCGCCGTCGCAGGCGGCGGGCGGGGTGACCTGGATCGTCCCGTCCTCGACGGAGAGGTAGCGGGCGCCCCGCTCGGCCATCCGCAGGCCCAGGCGGGAGCCGGGCAGGCGGGTGAGCAGGTCGGCGGCCTGGTGGCGGACCTCGCGGCGGCGGTCGTCGAGGGCGGACTCCAGGAACGGCTCGTCGTCGGGCGAGAGCCGGTCGGCGAGGACCTCCAGGAAGGCCGCCCGGTCGTCGGGGGTCTCCTTCTCCCACGTCGCCGCGAGCAGTTCCCTGGCCTCCGCCGGGTCCGCCGCCCGCAGCGCGGCCAGGTGGGCGCGGCGGTCGCCGGAGGTCCCCAGCTCCCAGACCTCCCGGGCGCCGTCGGCCCCGGTCACGGCGGCCGAGGTGACCTCCTCCAGCAGGAAGCCCCACTCGGGGTTGAGCCCGGCCAGCCAGCGGCCCCGGTTTCCGGCGAGGACGCCGAGGTGCGGGCGGATCGACCGGTCTCTGGCCCCCTGGTCGAGCAGCTCGGGCAGCAGGTGCGGCGAGACCCGGTAGCCGTGCCCGGCGGCGGTCTCCAGCCATTCGGTCAGCAGCCTCGGCCGCTCGCCGCCGAGGATCCGGGCGAGCCGGTCGGCGGCCGCGGGCGAGAGCGCGGGCTGCTCCTCGGGCGGCGCGACGCTCAGCGGCTCGCCCTTCTCCAGCCGGTGACCGGCCCGCATCCGCAGCGTGTGCACGGCGGCGCGTTCGAGGAGCTCCACCTCGCCCGGCGAGCCACCCGGAAGGGGGCGGCGGTCGGTGCCGACGAGCGCGGTGGAGACGAGGTCCTCCCACTCGGCCGAGGCGTTCACAGGACGATCACCCTGCCCTTCTCGTCCCAGGTCGTGAGGGGCCGCAGCCCCCTGGGGGTCCATTCGGCGGCGACGGTCAGCGGGTGGCCGCCGGAGGCCGCGAGCAGCCGCCACGGGGTGCCGGCCGACGGGTGCAGCGCCAGTCCCCCGGAGGGGCCGGCCAGCTGCCAGGAGGAGCCCCTGGCCGGGGTCACCCCGTCGAGGACGACGGGCCAGGAGTCCACCCAGGGGTCTCCCGCCAGCGCCCGGGCCACCTCCTCCAGCGCCCGCTCGGGGGTGGATCCGGGCGCGGGGCCGGCGGGGGCGGCGTCGTGGCGGGCGGCGACCAGGGCCCGCAGCGGTGACGGCCCCGGGTAGAACGCCAGGTCGGCGTCGAGTGCCGTGCCGGTGACGAGCGAGGCGTCGAGGGCCTGGCCGACCGGGGCGAAGGAGAGCACGAGCGCCGGCCGGCCGGTGGCCCTGCCGCGGAGCCAGACCCGGCGCGCGACCAGCCGGTCCTGCTCCTCGTCGCGGCGGCCGAGCACGTCCCATACGTCCCTGACCGTCTCCCCCGCGAGCACCTCCTCCTTGGTGACCGGGAAACCGACCCGCTCGCGGACCCGCTGCAGCAGCCCGGCGGCCGCCGGGTGCGGCGTCCCGGCCCGCTCCGGGGCGCCCGCGCCGTCGCCGGAGGCCCGCACGAGCTCGGGGAGACGGCGGTGGGCCACCGACAGCAGGTGCAGGAGGGCGTATTCGCCCAGCAGCCGGGCGGGCCAGTCTTCGGTCGCCAGGACGGCGTTCAGGCGGGAGACGCTGCCGGCGACGGCCGGGGCCTGCGCGTCGATCAGACGCTTGGCGAGGCCGTCCCAGTGGTCGTGCCGCCGGGATCCGGCGATGCCCTGCCTGATCTGGTCGGCGAGCCAGCGCTCCAGCTCCGACAGACCGGCCGCCACGCGCTGCTCGCGCTGCTCGGCCCGGCGGCCGCCGCCCGGCGGGCCGGACTCCGCCGGATCCGCCGTCGCCGTGCGGGTGGCCGCCTTCGCGGCGCGGTCGCGCCGCTGGTCGAGCCACTCGGCCACCCAGTCGGCGGGCTCGGCGGCGGCCGGGACGCCGTCGGCCGACCAGAGCAGCAGCAGGCCGAGCGTGTGTTTGCAGGGGAACTTCCGGCTCGGGCAGCTGCACCGGTAGGCGGGCTCGGACAGGTCCACGCACGCCCGGTAGGGCTTGGAACCGCTGCCCTTGCACTCGCCCCACAGCGCGTCCGCCGTGCCCCCGACGCCCGACCACTTTCCGGGGGAGGAGACCCCCTGGGCCGCTTTCTGGGATGGGGCGTCGGGCGCGAGCGCGAGCACCTGATCCCGGTTCCATCGTTCGATCACGGTCGGAACGCTAGCCAACCCCTCCGACAAAAGCCGTGGGAAATCGGTCTGGCACATAACCCAGTAAAGCGTCTACTGTATTCAAAACTCAGTATTCACCACGTGATATAGCACTGTTCATCGAGGAGCAACATGGTGAAGAGGATCCACGTCATCACCGGAGTCGTGATCGCCGGCGGGCTCACGATGGGCGGTTGCGCCACCGGGGGTCTCCCCGTGAAGGACGCGCCGAAGATCTCGCAGAGCTCGGGCGGCACGCTCTCCGGAGAGATCAAGGTCTGGTCCTGGGATGTCGCGGCGAAGGCGCTGCAGCGGATGGCCCCCGAGTTCGAGAAGGCCCATCCCGGGGTGAAGGTCCAGGTGGTGGACATCGGCTACGACAACGCCTACGACAAGATCACGGTCGGCCTCAAGTCGGGTTCCGGTCTGCCGGACGTGATCACCCTGGAGGACGACCGCATCTCCGGGTACGTCGAGAACTTCCCCGACGGCCTGGTGGACCTGAGCGGCGTCGCGAGCAAGTACAAGGCCGACTTCGACCAGGCCAAGTGGGCCGCGGCCACCTCGGGCAAGGGCCTGTTCGCACTGCCGTGGGACTCCGCACCGGTGGGCCTGTTCTACCGCCGCGACTACTTCGAACAGGCGGGAGTCGACCCCGCCTCCATCGTCACCTGGGACGACGCGATCAAGGCAGGCGAGAAGATCAAGCAGGCCACCGGGAAACGACTGTTCGCCGCCGACCTCACGACCCCCGACATGTTCACGACCCTGCTCCAGCAGCTCGGCCAGGGCTACTTCAAGGACGGCAAGGTCGCGGTGAACAGCCCCGCGGCGGTCAGGGCGCTCACCCTGCTCAAGACCCTCAAGGACAAGGACCTGCTGCAGAACGAGAAGGGCTGGGACGGCCGGGTCACCGCCACCAAGCAGGGCAAGACCGCCACCCAGCCGACCGCCGCCTGGTGGAGCGGGACGCTGACCGGGGAGATGCCCGAGCTGTCGGGCAAGTTCGGGGTCGTCCCGCTGCCCGCCTTCGACGCCAACGGCGTCCGCACCTCCGCCAACGGCGGCTCGGCGCTGGCCGTCACCTCGCAGACGAAGAACCAGGCAGCGGCCTGGGCGTTCGTCCAGTGGCTGCTCGCAAGCAAGGACAACCAGGTCGCCATGATGAGGAACGAGGCCCTGTTCCCCGCGTACCTGCCCGCACTGACCGATCCGCTGTTCGACGAGGCGCAGCCGTACTTCGGCGGGCAGCAGGTCAACCGCCTGTTCGCCGACGAGGTCCGGAACATCCCGCCGATCGAGCTGACCGGGGACGACTCCCAGGCCCGGGAGATACTGAAGAAGGCCGTCTCCGGTTCGCTGCTGGACGGCGACGACCCCAAGGCCGCGCTCGACGAGGCCGCCACGCGGATCGCGTCCGCGACCAAGCGGCCCCTCGGGCAGTGACACCTCCGGTGACATCCCCCACGACAGGCATCGCGGCAGACCGTACGGCAGACTCGGCGACTCACCCGGCGACGCCCCTGGCGGCCCGGCGGAGCCGGATGACCCCGTGGTTCTTCGCGGGGCCGGCGGCGGCGCTGTTCCTGATCTTCTTCGCCTATCCGCTGGCCGCGTCGTTCGTGCAGAGCCTGCAGACGACGGACGGCGGAACCGTCGAGTGGGCCGGGGCCGGTCAGTACGCGCGCCTGCTGGCCGACCCGTCGTTCCTGCAGTCACTCGTCAACGTCGCACTGATCCTCATCGTCCAGGTCCCCGTCATGATCGGCCTGGCCCTGGTGCTGGCCTACGTGCTCAACCAGTCGTGGCTCCGCTTCCGGGCCACGCTCCGGGCCGCCTACTTCCTGCCCGCGGTGACGACCCTGGTCGCCTACGCCGTGGTCTTCCGCGTGCTGCTCAAGACCGAGGGCGGCGCGGTCAACCAGGTCCTGGGCGTGCAGGTGGACTGGCTCAACGATCCGTTCTGGGCCCGGGTCGCGCTGATCGCGTCGATCACCTGGCGCTGGGCGGGCTACAACGCGGTCATCCTGCTGGCCGGACTGCAGGCCGTCGGCCGCGAGCAGTACGAGGCGGCGGCGATCGACGGCGCCGGATCGCTGACCACGTTCCGGCGGGTGATCCTGCCGCAGTTGCGCCCCGTGGTGCTGTTCTGCTCGATCACCTCGACGATCGGCACGCTGCAGCTGTTCGACGAGCCGATGGTGCTGACCGGCGGCGGCCCCGGCGACGCCACGCTCACCCCGATCCTCTACCTCTACCAGGTAGGTTTCCGCCAGTTCGACTTCGGCTACGCGGCGGCCATCGCCTGGGTCGTGGTGGCGCTCATCGGCGGCCTGTCCTACCTGCAGTTCCGCTACTTCGGAAGGGAGCGGTCGTGAAGCGCGCCCTGGTGTGGCTGGCGGCGGCGGCGGGCGCGGTCGTCAGCGTGATCCCGTTCTACTGGATGATCGTGGCGGCCACCCACGACGGCGGCGAGCTGTTCGCCTCTCCCCCGCCGTTCCTGCCCGGCGGCGAGCTGATGGCCAACCTCGCCGACCTTGAGGAGACGATCCACTTCTCCCGGGTCATGGTCACCAGTGTCTGGACGGCGGTCGTCTACACGGTGCTCAGCGCGCTGGTCTCGGCGATGTGCGGGTACGGCCTGGCGAAGTACCGGTTCAGGGGACGGGGAGCGCTGCTCGGCGTGGTGCTGGCGACCATGATGATCCCGTTCCAGGTGCTGCTGGTCCCGCTGTTCCAGATGATGGCGAGCATCGGCTGGGTGGACACCTACCAGGCGATCATCGTGCCGTTCCTGGCCAACTCCTTCGGCATCTTCCTGATGCGCCAGGCCTTCATGGACTTCCCCGACGAGTTACTGGAGAGCGGCCGCCTGGACGGCGCGGGCGACCTGCGGATCTTCTACCGGATCGTGCTGCCGTGCGTACGGCCCCAGCTCGGCGCGTTGGTCATCTTCACCTTCATGGGCCAGTGGAACGCGTTCATCTGGCCCCTGCTGATGCTCAACTCCGAGGAGCGCTTCACCGTCCCGGTGGCGCTGAACCATCTGATCGGCCTGTCCCACGTGGACTACGCGGGACTGATGCTGGGCGCCTTCCTCGCCACGCTCCCGCTGACGCTGATCTTCCTGCTGTTCCAGCGGCAGTTCGTCTCCGGCCTGCTCGGCGGAGCGCTCAAGGGGTGATCCCTCTCTAGTATCTGTGCAATGACGACACCTGCCCGTCCTCCGCTCGCCGAGACCCTCGACCTGCTGCCGCACCCCGAAGGCGGCTGGTACCGGGAGACCTGGAAGACCTCCGTCGAGCTCACCCCGCCGGGATACGGCGGGGTGAGGGCCACCGCCACCGGGATCTACTTCCTGCTGGAGCCGGGCGAGGAGTCGCGCCCGCACGTGGTCCGCTCCGACGAGGTGTGGCTCTGGCACCGGGGCGGCCCGCTGACCCTGACCCTCGGCGGTCACGAGGGGCAGCCGGTCAGCACGGTGACCCTCGGCCCCGTGGTGGAGGAGGGGCAGGTTCCGCAGGCCCTGGTGCCCGCCGGCACCTGGCAGGCCGCCCGACCGGCAGGAGCCGAGGGCGTGCTCGTGAGCTGCGTCGTCTCCCCCGGCTTCGACTTCGCCGACTTCCGCATGGTGTGACGGCGTCCCCGTCTGCGGAGAGAATGCGGTTACACGACATACGAGGAGGTCAACGGTGACCCACGAGATCGTCTCCGTAATCGGGGGAAAGCAGACCACCAACGGCACGGCCTACGACTCGATCAACCCGGCCCGCGTGGACGAGGTGGTCGCGCGGGTCCGGCTGGCCGACGCGGAGACCTTCTCCTCCGCCTGCCGTACGGCCGCCGAGGCCCAGCGCGAGTGGGCCGGCGTGCCCGCGCCCGTCCGGGGGCGGGTGATCGCCTCGATCGGGCGGCTGGTCGAGGCCAACGCCGAGCCGCTGGCCCGCCTGGTCACCCGTGAGATCGGCAAGCCCTACGCCGAGGCGCTGGGCGAGGTCCGGGAGATCGTCGACACGTGCGACTTCTTCCTCGGCGAGGGGCGGCGCCTCTACGGGCAGACGGTGCCCTCGGAGATGCCGGACAAGAACCTGTTCACCTTCCGGGTCCCGGTCGGGGTGGCCGCGGTGATCACGGCGGGCAACTTCCCGGTCGCGGTGCCGTCCTGGTATCTCGTCCCGGCCCTGCTCGCCGGCAACGCGGTCGTCTGGAAGCCCGCCGAGTACGCCGCGGCCTCGGCGCACGCGCTCTACCGGCTTTTCGCCGCGGCCGGGCTGCCCGAGGGCGTGCTGAACCTCGTGCTCGCCGACGGTCCCGCGACCTCCGAGGGCCTGGAGGCGGCGCTGGCCGAGGGCACGGTGCACAAGGTCGGCTTCACCGGCTCGACCGAGGTCGGCCGCAGGATCGGCGAGCTGTGCGGGCGGCACCTGCAGTCGCCCTGCCTGGAGCTCGGCGGCAAGAACCCGATGGTGGTCATGCCCGACGCCGACCTGGACCTGGCGGTGGAGGGCGCGCTGTTCGCCGGGTTCGGCACGGCGGGGCAGCGCTGCACCTCGCTCGGCACGGTGATCGTGCACGAGAGCGTCCACGGCGAGTTCCTCGACCGCTACACGCGCGCCGTGGCGGCCGCGACGATCGGCGACCCCGCGGGAGACGTGCTGTGCGGGCCGCTGCTCGACCACAAGTTCGCCTCCCGCTACGAGGAGTATCTGGGCTGGATCCAGCCGCACCACACGGTCGTCTCCGGGCCGACGGGCCGGATCACCGGTGACAACCCGCGTGGAGACTTCTCCGGCGACGGGGGGCTCTACTACCACCCCGTGGTCGTGGACGGCGTGCGCCCCGGCGACCGGCTGTTCCTGGAGGAGACCTTCGGCCCCATCGTGGGCGTGACCGCCTTCTCGACGCTGGAGGAGGCCGTCGAGCTGGCCAACCGGCCCGGTTACGGGCTCTCCTCCTCCATCTACACCACCGACCCCAAGTCGGCCTTCCGGTTCCGCGCGGGCATCGGCGCGGGCATGGTCAGCGTCAACAACTCCACCTCCGGAGCGGAGGCCCACCTGCCCTTCGGCGGCAACGGCAAGTCCGGCAACGGCAGCCGCCAGTCGGGGATGTGGGTGCTCGACCAGTTCACCCGCTGGCAGGCGATGAACTGGGACTACTCCGGCAGGCTCCAGAAGGCCCAGATGGATGTGGCCGAGATCGTCCCAGACCTGGACTTCCGGCTCTGACTTTGCCATACCGGGGGGTTCTCCCCATCGTGATCGCGGCATGCCTCTCCTTGGAGAGGGTGCCGCGACCGCCCATGTGATCACATGGGCGGCGCGGCCGTCATGGCCGGAGCCGGTCTTCTCGCGGCCGGGACACCGGCCACGCGGATCCCGGCCCGTCACCCCATCCGCCGGCCCGCGCACCGTGCCCGAGGAGGATCGGCACGGCCCGCGCGAGGCCGCCACCCGCCGGGGAAGGCCGCCAGGCCCTGCCGGACGCGTGAGGGACCGCGTGCTGCGGCGCGGCCTCTCACGGATCCGGCGGCCCGGCGGGCTCAGTGGTGCATGACGACGCGTTCGACGAGTTCGAAGCCCACCAGGAGCAGGACCGCGATCCCGGCGAGGGCGTAGCGCAGGACGGGCGGCCTGCGGCGCCCGGAAGCCGGGCCCCGGGCGCGCACGCGGACCCTCGTCACGCGCACGCGGACCCTCGTCACGCGCGCACGGGTCTTCTCCGCACGCGCGGAAGCCCGTGCGGGCACGGTGTCCAGGGCGGGCGCGGGGGCCGGCGCCGGGATGGGGGCCGGCGCGGCGGCGCGGTGCGAGCGGTCTCCCACGGGGAATGCCTTCACGCTGCTGTCGCCGCAGCCGGGGCACCTCACCCCCGACCAGGGCGGCTGGACCAGGACCCCGGAGCGCGTCCAGACCACGACGTCGTGACCGTGCCCGTCGGTCAGGCGGCGGACGAGGTATTCCTCCCGCCAGACGTGCCGGCAGTGCAGGCATTCCAGCGGCCAGATCTCGCGAGTGCTGAACTCCTCGTGCACGAGGATCACCCCCATCGTGACACCGATACCGGCCTGAGTGTGAGCGCGGTTCCGGGTGACGGCAAGCGGCGCGGGGGTGCGGATCCACTGCCCTTTCACAGCAGCCCATATCTCATAAAATGAGACGATCTTTCTTGATATATGAGACCGCTGCTACGGTTGGCCCATCCGACCGAAGGAGTGATCTGCCATGGCGGCCAAGGACGCCGTATACACCCACGGGCACCACGAGTCCGTGCTCCGGTCCCACCGGTGGCGGACCGCGGAGAACTCGGCGGCCCACCTCCTGCCGCACCTGCGGCCGGGAACGTCGCTGCTGGACGTCGGCTGCGGCCCCGGCACCATCACCGCGGAGCTGGCCGGGCGGATCGCACCGGGGGTGGCCACCGCGGTCGAGGTCACCGAGGAGGCGCTCGCCCTGGCCCGCGCGGAGGCGGAGCGGCGCGGGCAGTCCAACATCGAGTTCTTCGTCGCCGACGTGCACGCGCTGGAGTTCCCCGACGACACCTTCGACGTCGTCCACGCCCATCAGGTGCTGCAACATGTCGGCGACCCCGTCCAGGCGCTGCGGGAGATGCGGCGGGTCTGCAAGCCCGGCGGGATCGTCGCGGTCCGCGACAGCGACTACGCCGCCTTCACCTGGTTCCCCCGGCTGCCCGCGTTGGAGCAGTGGATGGCCCTCTACCAGCGGATCGCCCGGGCCAACGGCGGCGAGCCCGACGCGGGGCGGCGGCTGCTGTCGTGGGCCCGCGCGGCCGGCTTCGCCGACGTCTCCGCCACCTCCTCGACTTGGTGCTTCGCGACGCCGGAGGACCGTGCCTGGTGGGGCGGCATGTGGGCCGAGCGGATCCTGAAGTCCGACATGGCCCGTCAGGCGCTGGAGGCGGACGTGGCCACCGAGGACGATTTGCGCCGCATCTCCGACGGCTGGCGGGGGTGGGCCGCGGAGCCGGACGGCTGGCTGTCCCTGCTCCACGGCGAGCTGATCTGCCGGGCCTGACCGGCGGCACCGGCCCTCTGGCCGTTCACCGCGCTGACCGACCACGAGCGCCGGCACGGCGACGGGGCGCCCCGGGCGAGGCCGGGACGCCCGCCGAGGTGTCAGGGCTGCTGGGTGATCTTGACGTCGTCGATTCCGGCCTCGACGAGCGAGGCGGTGGAGGCGTCGGCGGCTTCGATGAGGATGCGGACGCTCTGTCCGGCGAAGGCGGAGATGTCGGCCTCGGCCGTGGCCCAGGCGCCGTTGCGGTTGGTGGCGGCGCCGAGCTGCTGGAAGACCTGGGTGGTGGTGGAGCCGACGACCTTCACGCGCAGGTAGTCGGCGCTGGAGGCGTTGGAGCCGTGCGCGAGATACCAGGAGAAGCCCAGCTTGAGGGTGCCGGAGGCGGGCAGGGTGACGGCCGGCGACTGGATGGTGGTGGTGCCGCCGTCGACGTCGTGCTCGCCGGCGGAGGCGCCGGCCAGCCGTCCGGTGACCAGGTCGTTGGTGCCGCTGACGGTGGCGCCGAGCTGCTTGGCGCCGCTGGAGGTGGTGGCCTCGGGGTCACCGCGCTCCCAGCGGCCGAGGGTGGCGGTGTCGGTGCCGCCGGGGTCGGCGGTCCAGCCGGTCGCCGTCTCGAAGGTGTCCTGCCAGACGGTCACGGGCGGGGTGCCGGTGCCGCAGTACTGCGGCTCCTTGCCGATGATCCGGTAGACGCAGTCGGAGTACTCCAGGAAGCGGAGCACGGCCTCCCGGTTGCGGGTCGTCTGCGGGACGATCTGCTCGTCGGGCGGGTAGAAGCCCGGGGACCCGGTCGGATACATCTCGAAGGTGTAGCTGAAGATCTTGTGGGCGCCCCACATCCAGTCGTCGATCGAGCCGTCGGTGATGTAGAGGTCGCTGGCCTGCTCGGGGGTGTAGCCGTTGGTGCCGGCCATGTTCCGGCCCAGGGCCGCGAACGCGTCGTGGTCGTCCTGGGTCAGGCCGGGGGCGGTGTCGTTGTTGGTGTAGCCGTAGGGCCACAGGACGAGCTCGCCGTAGGTGTGCCAGTCGATGTGCGCCTTGATCTGCTGCGCGCCGCCGACCACCCGGCTGCGCACCCAGTCGGCGACCGCCCTGACCTCGGGCGCCGACTCGGCGGCCGGACCCCGGTAGGTCTCGCTGGAGGTGGAGCCGGAGGAGCCGCCGCAGCAGCCCCACTGGTAGGCCCAGTTGCGGTTGAGGTCGGTGCCCACGGAGGAGGAACCGGAGTTGGGCTGCCGGTTCTTGCGCCAGGAGCGGTAGGAGCCGGTGGCGATGTCGTACTCGCCGCCGTCGGGGTTGAGGTCCGGCATGATCCAGATCTCGCGCGAGTTCACCAGGCCGGTGATCCTGCTGTCGGTGCCGTAGCCGTCGGTGAGCAGGTTGAGGATGTAGAGCGCCATCTCGACGGTCAGGTGCTCCCGGGCGTGCTGGTGGTGGGTGAACAGCACCTCGGGCTCGTTCTCGTCCGTGCCGACGTTGTCGCTGATCTTGATGGCCATCAGGTCACGGCCCTCGTAGGAGGTGCCGTAGCTGCTCTTGCGGGCGATCGCGGGGTGGTCGGCGACGATCTGGTTGATCGCGGCGGTCATCTCGGCGTAGTTGTGGTAGCCGGAGTCGGCCGGCGGGAAGTCGAAGGTCCGCACGTCCGGGGACGGGGACCTGGGGATCTTCGTGACGGTGTAGCCCAGCTTCTTGATCGCGGCGACCTCGGCCTCGCTCGCGGTCACCACGACCGAGGCGGAGTCCACCTGGTCGATCGCCGCGCCGGTGGCCGCGACCGCGCTGCGCTGCCGGGAGTCACTGGGGCCCTGCACCTTGTACTGGCCGTTCGGCGGTGGTTCGGCCGATGCCCCTGCCCCGGTCATGCCGAGACATGACAGCGCCAGGACCGCGAGCACCACGATCAGACGGCGTCTCACCTGCGTCCTCCTCAGGCGCGCGCTCTAGGGGGTTTGTCACGCGCCTGCACTGAGAGTCAGGCAAGGATGTCGATCGGCAAAGGCCCAAAATTTCTGGCCTGTACGGCTTCCGCCCCCAAGAAGGCAAAAGTCATCGGGGTCAGAATGCGACCTCGAACCAGAGGGTCCTGACCCCGCCGCAGTCGTCCCGGGTCCCCCACCGGGCCGCGAGCAGGTCCACCAGGAACATCCCCCGCCCGTTCTCGGCCGCGGGGTCGTTGCGCACGTGCGGGGCCGACACCCCGGAACCGGCGTCGGACACCTCCACGAACACCGCGCCGGAGCCCACCACCACGGTCATCGCCACCCGGCCGCCGCCCCCCGACCCCGAGTGGACCACCGAGTTCGTCACCACCTCACTCACCAGCAGGACGACGTCGTCGGACGCGGGATGCCCCTCCCCCAGGAGCTCCCTGACCCGACGGCGGGCCACCGAGACCGACTCCGGCACCCCCAGCAGGGTGACCGTCGATCGAGGCGGAACGGTCCGCTGCTCGAGCGTCATGATTGCCCTCACTCCCCGACATGCACATTCACATGCACATCGCGCTCCGAGATGGCACACTCACTCACGGTGAACTGTTCTATCAGGGACTTCAATAGCTCATATTGAAATTCCACAGTTTCCTCCCCCTGGACGGAGGTACGTGCATGGCTTCCCGGCGCAGCCCCACGGCCCGCCATCGCCGTCTCATGGCGGAACTGACCCGGCTCCGGGAGAGCAGCGGGCTGACGCGGGCGCAGGTGGCCGAGCGGATCGGCTCCACCGACACCACCGTCTGGAGATACGAGACGGGGCTGACCCGTCCCAGACCCTCCGACGTGTCGGCCCTCACCGAGGTGTACGGCGTGACCGGGGAGGCCCGGGCCTCCCTGGTCCAGATGGCCAGGGAGGCCCGCCAGCGAGGTTGGTGGCACCGGCACCGGCAGGCGCTCAAACCTGGTTTCGACTCCTACATCGGGCTGGAGGCGGAGGCGTCGGTGGTGCGCTCGTACGAGCCGCAGGTCGTCCCCGGCCTGATGCAGACCGAGCCGTACGCACGCGCGGTCATCGAGGCGACCGCTCTCACCCACGCCCCCTCAGCGGTTGACGAGAAGGTCTCCGTGCGCATCTCGCGCCAGCAGTTGCTGCACGGCACCGGTGACCCGATCCAGCTCGTCGCGGTGCTCGACGAGGCGGTGCTCCGGCGTCAGGTCGGCGGTCCGGGTGTGATGCGCGAGCAGCTGGAACACCTGCTCGATCTCGGCAGGCGGCCCAACGTGGAGATCCGGGTCATCCCGTTCTCCGCCGGGGCGCACGCCGCGATGGACGGCAAGTTCTGCCTGCTCAGCTTCCCCGAGCCCGAGGATCCCGACCTCGTCTATCTGGAACAGGCCGCAAGCGGGCTCGTTCCGGAGGATCCGGAGGAGGTCCGCCGATACACCCTCATGTTCGGGAGCCTGTCGGCACTGGCTCTCGGCGCGGAGGCGTCGGCCGCCTTCATCGCCCAGGCGGCGAGGAGTTGTCCACCCAACAGTAAGAACACAGCACAGTAAGAACACAGCGGAAAGTAGGTAGAGAGTGCGGGGGTCCACGATGGATCTGTCCAGCGTCGTGTGGCGCAAGAGCAGTCGCAGCACCAACGGAGGCGACTGCGTCGAAGTGGCGGTCGTGCCCGGTGACCCGGCTCTGGCCGGGCACAAGGCCGACGCCGATGAGCTTTATCTCGTCCGTGACTCCAAAGACCCGGACGGCCCGGCGCTGGCGTTCACTCAGCGTGAGTGGGACGCCTTCGTCGGCGGCGTGAAGGACGGCGAGTTCGGCTGAGCCGTGTTCCGGGGGGCCGGAGCGCCGGCCCCCCGGAAGCGCCGACGTGCCCCGGGCCCTCAGCGGGCCCGAGGGCCGTCGGTGCCGTTGTAGCCGAGAATCCGCATCGCGACCTCGGGGTCCATCGCCGCGGCGAGGAACTGGGCCCGCTCCACGGCGCGGTCCCGCTGGGCCTCGGCCCTGAGCCGGGCCGCCCGGCCCGCGCGGATCACCGTCGAGACGACGCCGGCGCCCACGAGGGCCGCCACCACGGCGCCCGACACCGCCAGGAGCGTGCCGGCCCCCGGCGTGATCGTCACCCTGTCCGCCATCATCGTCCTGCCGTCGAGCACGTAGACGCCGAGCAGCGTGAACACCGCCAGCGCGGCCAGACTGGCCGCCACCACCGCCACCACCCGGGACCGCCGCCACCTCGGCGGCGCCACGGCACCCGGCAGGGGCGGGGCGGGCGGGAGCGCGGGCGCCTGACCGCCCTCACCCCCGTCGCCCCACGGCACGAAGTCCGGCCCGGCCACGGCCACCGGCCCCACCGCGGCCGGCAGCGCGGAGCCGTGACCGTTGCCCGTCACGACCGCGCCCCGGACGAGCGACGCGACGGGTCCGGACCGGGGCCCGTCCGGCGGGACGGGCAGGTCCCGCGCCACGTGGCTGTGCTCGCGGTGCGCCCGGGCGGCCTCCAGGTGATACTCCTCGATCTCGGCGTAGAACTCGTCCGAGGCGTAGGCCGAGCCGTCCACCAGCGACCCGCGCCGGCGCTCCAGGACGGCGATCACGTCGTCGCCGTTGAGCGTCTTGTAGGTCTCCAGCGCGTGGGCCAGGCAGAGCACCTCCCGCCGGTGCTCCTTCAGCAGGTCCCCGACCGCCTCCAGCAGGCGGACCAGGTTGTACTCGATCCGCTCGCCCAGCACGTCGGGGGCCAGGGGCTGCCCGCCGCCCGGCGCCCTGGTGAAGCCGGCCCCGCCGCCCCCGCCGGGCCTGGGCATCGACGTGCCGCCCGAGATCTCCAGCTCCTGCAGGGCCGGCACCGAGGTCACCCCGCGCCCCATCCCCCAGTGCGCCTCCATCAGCGCGGTGAGGTAGGTGGCCGAGTAGAGGTCACCCGAGACGCCGGAGGAGTTGTCCTCGGCGAAGAACATCCGCTCCCCGGCCAGCGAGGCGAGCGAGACCATGATGTCGGCCTCGTGCTCGGACTTCCACCGGGTGAACTGGTCCTCGGGCTTGACGCTGGCGACCATGCCGAGATAGTCGGCGCCCTTCTCGATCGTGGCGATGTCGATCTCGAGGTGGTAGCGGGTGCGGTAGGCGGCCACCGCGTGGCACGCCTCGTGCACGGCCACCGCGTGCCGCTCCCGCTCGATGTACTCCACGTCCTCGGGCGGCCCGAGCTGTTTGAGCCGCTTGGCCGTGGTCACGTCCGCCCAGGTGATGACGTTCCGGCCAGCCCGGATCGCGGTGATCAGCGACTCGTTCACCAGGTCCTTGATGGTGGCGCCGGTGGCGTAGGGCGTGATCGTGGCCAGCTTGTCCAGCTGCTCCTCGGTCAGCTCGTGGTCGACCTTGTCGAAGTAGCCCCGGTAGGTGCGGACCCGTCCCGCCTTGGAGGGGTAGCCCACCTTGTAGATGCGGTCGATGCGGCCCGGCCGCAGCAGCGCCTCGTCCAGCGAGTTGGGCATGTTGGTCGCCATCATGACCAGGATCCGATACTTGGGCGGCGGCTTGGGCCGCATGCCGAGCAGCCTGCGGATGTGGCGGTTGACGACGCCGCGCGGCTTCTTCAGCCCCGACAGCTCGGTGAGCAGCGCCTGCAGCGTCCCCGGATCGCCGCCTCCGCCGCCCATGTTGCCGCCCATGAAGAAGCGGCTGCGGCCGGTGCCGGGCTCCTGCCCCTCCCCCGCCCCCCTGCGGGTCAGCAGCCACCGGCTCTCCTCGGCCAGGTAGTCGAAGCCGTGGCAGCCCGCCGAGCGGGCGGAGAGACCCGGGCCGCCCCTGGGTCCCTGCTGCGCCAGCGAGCCACGGCGGCCGAGGGAGTCGGCCTCGTCGAAGAAGACGATCACGCCTCCGTACCGGAGGGAGAGCTTGCGGAGCTTCCTGAACAGTGACTTCACCTTCAGGATGCCCACGCCCATGAACATGTTGACGAACGCGCCGGGGTCCACGAAGACGTACGGCTTGCCCGTCTCCCCCGCCACGGCCTCGGCCATCAGGGTCTTGCCGGTGCCGGGCGGCCCCCACAGCAGCAGGCCGCTGGGCACGTAGCCGCCGCGCTCCTCGATCTCGTCGGGCCGTTCCAGGAAGACGATGTTCTCCTTGACCCGCTCGACCACGTGGTCCTGTCCCCAGACGTCGGTGAAGCGGGTCTTGATGTCGTCGGGGAAGTAGGTCTCCACACCGCCCCGTGACAGCAGCCAGAACAGGCCGACGAACTGGAAGACGATGAAGAAGAACGCGAAGGCGAGCTGCGCCACGTACGGCAGGGCCTGCCAGAGCAGGGCCGGAGCCTGGAACAGCGCCAGGGCGGGCGAGGTCTCCAGCACCTCGCCGAGCACCAGGGCGAGCAGCGCGATCCACAACAGCCACTTGACGGCCCGTGCCATCCTGAAGCGGTTCCAGTCCGAGAAACGGCGGCGGGTCCAGCGCTCGAAGCCGCCGAACACCCCGCGCGTCCAGAACCGGTGGTATCCGGCGGAGCGCTCGCTGACGGAGAAGTGGATCTGCCGCAGGACCTCGGCCCCCAGCAGCCAGAAGATCCACGGTGCGGCGGTCACGGCCCTGACCGTCGCGTCCCGGACGCTGATGATGCCCTCGTAGGAGGCCATCTCGTTCCAGACCAGGATGAGGTAGACGGCCGTCAGGACGAGGACGAACTTGACCCGGTCCCACAACGGCATCCGCTTACGGGTCCGGGGGTGGGGGTCGGCCGGGCCGGAGCCGGGTGCGCGGAGGCCCTCGAAACCGGGGGCCGGCGGGGGTGACTTCATGTGCGGGCCTCTCCTCACCCGGTGAGTCGCTTGACCTTGAAGGAGTGCGCGATCCTGTCGAACTCGGCGGCACGCCTGCGGTAGCAGCCGGCCGAGCAGCGGATCAGCAGGGTGGAGATCTGCCCGCCGTCTCCGGCCAGGTAGGAGGTGAGGTCGAAGGTCTGCGTGCCGGCGCCCCGGACCGCGTAGTTGAAGCGCACGTGCACCCCGCGCAGGCCGTCGCCGGGCTGGAGCACCTCGTCGGCGAGCAGTTCGAAACCGGTCAGCGGGTAGCCGGGGATCTGCGCGTACTCCTTGCGCAGCGGCTCGGTGACGGGGATGACGGAGTTGCGCATGCCGTTCAGGGAGACCGCGTCCCGCGCCTCGGGCAGCAGCGTGGTGACCTTGGCGAAGACGAACGGCTCGTCCCCGGTGCCGTGACCGAGGAGGTGGCCGGCGGAGGGCTCGGCATGGGCGTCGTAGCCGATCGACCAGACGAGCCGCCTGCGCAGCCGGGCGGTCGCCGACTCGGGGTCCTCCCCCGTGGTCGCCCTGTCCAGTGCCCTCTGGTCGACCTTGCGCCAGGTCGCCGGGACTTTGAAGTAGGTGTGGCCGTCGTCGTGGCGGACATAGGTGAACTCCGGACCCGCGCATCCGGTCAGCACGCCGCACAGGACGGGGACGACCCCGGCCGAGACCGCGAGGGACCTGGCCCTTGATCTTTTCACCAGGGCTATACCTCCGCTTTACGGGCTAACAGTAGGGTTGTGCCCGTTTTTTGAGTATCGCTCTCCTCTCGCGGCCCAACCATCTTGGAAATCTTGACCAAATCTTGGCGATTGGTTGGCTTCACTTGTTACAGATCATTCGGGTGAGGCCACAGGACGGCCACCGCCTCCGGCCCCACCCGCCTGACCGGCGACGTCTAGGTCAGGCTGTCGCAGCTCCTGGCGTCGGAGTCCTTGGCCGCCTTCGGCACCCACCGCACGTTGGCGAAGGAGGCGGAGAACGCGCCGTCGGTGTAGACGAGGAACGGCGTGTTGACCGCCTCCAGGTCGAGGCCCGTGGCCGCGAAGCACGCGATCGGGATCTTGACCGTCGCCTTCACCCCGGGCGTGAGCCCCTGGAACAGCGAGGTCGCCGCCACCTCGGAGAAGCACGGATAACCGCAGTGCACGCTGATCACGGTCCTGGCGGCCGGGGCCTGGTGGACGACCGTGTCGAAGACCAGGGCGCCGTCGGCGTTGAGGTAGCCCCGCAGGTCGTGGCCGCCCGCCGGGTCCTGCATGTAGATCTGCGCCGGACCGGTGCCGTTCCAGGTCGCCTTGAGGCCGTCCTGCTGCACGTTGACGTCGGACTGCACCACGTTGATCGCCGAGTGCGCCGCCTCGCCGTCGACGCCGATCTCGGTGCCGCCCCAGTTGTCGGCCGAGCCGATGAAGCCCTTGTAGGGCGGGACGTCCATCCGGTTGAAGATCTCCAGGTCCTCGCTCGCCTCACCGCCGCCGCCCGGCTGGCCGCAGCCGGCCGGAGGGGCGGTCTCGTCGAGGGTCCCGACGGATCCGCTCTGCCCGTGGCGCAGGCCGTAGCCGAGGGGGAAGAGCGGGTCGTAGCCCTCCTCGCCCCGGTTGAGCGGCGTCTGACAGGCGCTCTTCGGCCAGGAGTACGGCAGGGTGCCCGTGTAGCCGGCCCCCCTGTGCGGTCCCCGGACGAGCAGGTCCGCGACGCCGCCGCCCTCGGTGCCCGGCAGCCAGGCGACGACGAAGGCGTCGGAGCGGTTGAGCTCCTTGTTGACCCAGAGCGGGCGGCCGGTGACGTAGACGGTGACCACCGGCGCGCCCTTGCCGCTGACCTTGTCCAGGACGGCCAGGTCACCCGGGTGGAGCTTGGCCGCCTCAAGCGTCCGCCGCGCGAGGTCGCCGACCCCCTCGGCGTACGGCGTCTCGCCGATCACCGCGATGACCGCGTCGTAGGCCGAGGGGTCGACGCCGTCCGCCGTCTCGCTGAAGGTGACGTCCGCCTCGCCCAGCGCCTGCCGCAGGCCGCCGAGGATCGTCGTACCGCCCGGGAAGTCGGCGTTGGTGTTGCCGGTGCCCTGCCAGGTGAGGGTCCAGCCGCCGGTCTGGTTCTGCATGCTGTCGGCGCTCTTGCCGACCACGAGCACCTTGGAGCCGCCGGCCAGCGGCAGCACCCCGCCCTTGTTCTTGAGCAGGACCTGCGACCTGCGGACAGCCTCGCGGGCGAGCCTCTTGGCCTCCAGGGCGTCGGCCGAGCCGGCCAGGGCGCGCTCGGACGGCCTGGGCGCGCTGAAGACGCCCGCGCGCAGCTTCACCCGCAGGATCCGCGTGACCGCGTCGTCGATGCGCGCCATCGGGATCTGGCCGGCTTCGACCTGCGCGATCGTGTTGGCGATGAACGCCTTCCAGTCGTTCGGCACCATCACGACGTCCAGACCCGCGTTGACGGCCCGCGCGCAGCTCGCGTTGGTGCATCCGGCGACCTGGCCGATGCCGTTCCAGTCGGAGACGACGACGCCGTCGAAGCCCATCTTCTGCTTGAGGATGCCGTTGAGGACGCGCTCACTGCCGTGCAGCTTGCCCTCCTCGATGCCGAGGTCGGTGTTCGTCCAGCTGTTGAAGGAGGCCATCACGGTCTGGGCGCCGGCCGCGAGCGCGCCGTAGTAGCCCTGGCCGTGAATGTTGATCATCTCGGCCTCGGAGGAGGGGTTCACCCCCTGGTCCACTCCCTTGAGGGTGCCGCCGTCGCCGATGAAGTGCTTGGCGGTGGCGATGACGCCCCTGTCGCCGATGCCGCGCGGGTGCCGGCCCTGCAGGCCGTTGACGACCTCGTAGCCGTAGGCCCGGGTGATGCGGGGGTCTTCGGAGAAGCCCTCGTAGGTGCGGCCCCACCGGTCGTCCCGGACGACGGCGAGCGTGGGCGCGAAGGCCCAGTCCTGGCCGGTCGCGCGGAGCTGCGCGGCGGTCGCCGAGCCGATGTCGCGGACGAGGCACGGGTCGTGCGCGGCGCCCAGGCCGATGTTGTGGGGGAAGACCGTCGCGCCGTGGACGTTGTTGTTGCCGTGGACGGCGTCGATGCCCCAGATGACCGGGATCTTCGTGCGCGTGCCGGTGGACGCCTCCCAGTAGGCGTCGGCGAGGTCGAGCCAGGCCCGCGGCGAGGCGTGCTTGTCCCGGCCGGGCCACGAGCCGCCGCCGTTGAGCACCGAACCGATGCCGTACCGCCCGACCTCCTCCGGGGTGATCGCGGAGATCTCCGGCTGCGTCATCTGGCCGACCTTCTCGGCCAGCGTCATGCCGGCGAGGATCTTCGCCACCCGCTTCTCGCCAGCCGGGTCGCGCTTGATCCGGCTCTTGACCTTGGGCCACTCGGAGAACGTTTGCAGGCTCCTGTCGATGCGGGCGCAGCCGCGGGCGTCCAGCGGCGGTCTGCCGATCTCGGGCTGCCGGGCGCCCCCCGCAGCCCCCACGCCCTCCGCGGCGGCGGTTCCCCCCGCCGTCTCGGCACCCGCTCCCGGGGCGCCGACAGCGCCTCCGACCAGGAGTGTCAGGCTCACCAGCGCCGCCAAGGCGCTCCGGCGGGCGCGTGATCGCGCGAGGGGTCCGATCATGGGCAGTCCGTTCTCGAGGCACGGCGGCGGTGGCGGCGGCCCTGGCCGGACCGCATTGCGCAGATCTTGACCCTGTGAGGACGGTCCGGTCAATAGCTTCAAGAGAGCGCTCTCACGAGTGGCGGGGTTTCCGGCGGCGGGTCCGGAGCTCCCGCCCGGCCGTCCGGAATTTGGGTCTAGGCAAGGACCGGCCACTGAACTAGCTTCCGACAGGTGCCCGGCCAGGCGGCAGGCGTCCGGCCACGGGACCGTCCATGCCCAGGAGCTCGGCGGAGCGGACCGGACAGCGAGGCCACCGGTCGCCGGCGCCCGGACCGGGGCCGTCCGGGGCCGCCGACCACGGAGGTCACATGCCCGGAGCCCTGCACCACCCCGAGCGGCGGCCGGTCCTGGTGACCGGGGCCTCCTCGGGGATCGGCTCGGCCGTGGCCGTCGGGCTGGCGGCGGCCGGGTATCCGGTGGCGCTGGGCGCGCGCCGGACCGCGATCTGCGAGGAGCTGGCGGCGAAGATCCGCGCCGACGGCGGGGAGGCGGTGGCGCTGGCGCTGGACGTCACCTCGGACGAGTCCGTCTCCTTTTTCGTCGCCGAGGCGGAGCGGGCGTTGGGGGAGGTCGAGGTGGTCGTGACGTGCGCGGGCGAGGTGACGCCGGAGAACGCCTACGAGACCGCCACCCCCGACTTCGAGGCGCAGCTCCAGCTCAACCTGGTCGGCACCCAGCGGTTCGTGGCCAAGGTGGCGCCCGCGATGGCGACGAGGCGGCGCGGCGACATCGTGTTCGTCAGCTCCGACGTCGTACGGCTGCCGCGCCCCCGGATGGGCGCCTACGTCGCGGCCAAGAACGGCGTCGAGGGCCTGGCCCGGGCGATGCAGATGGAGCTGGAGGGCACCGGGGTCCGGGCGTCGATCCTGCGGCCGGGGCCGACCCTGTCGGGGGTGGGCTCCACCTGGCCGGTGGAGGTCCTGCAGGCGGTGCTGGACGACTGGGTCAGGTACGGGCTGGCCAGGCACGACCATTTCCTCAACCCCCGCGACGTGGCGGCGGCCGTACTGGCCGTGATCTCCATGCCGCGCGGCGCGCACGTCACCCTGCTGGAGGTCGAGCCGGAGGCGCCCCTGCGCCTGGAGCGGCCGCAACGGCCGGGGCGGTGAACGGCGACGGTCGCAACGCTGGCGCAACCCCCTCCGTGTGACCTTCGGAGGGCGGCCGCACCTGTAACGCCCGGCGATCTTGATACGACATATTGGTATATGTCAGGACTCTTGGCGGGAAGGAGCTATCCCTGGCGGCGGAACCGGCCAAGGATGGAGGGGCCGAGACGCCCCTCACCGCGCTAGCCCCGGATCGGCAGGCTGACGGACTGGGAGTGCCCCATGAACGACCACGCGGACGACGCCGCCCCTGACCGCCGGGCCCGCGGATTGGAGATCATGAAGCGGGTCTACGGCCGCAACCACGTCGGTGACGGCCCCGGCGACTTCTTCGGCATGACCGTCGAGCACCTGTTCGCCGAAGTGTGGTCCAGAGACGGGCTGAGCACGCGGGACCGGCGGCTGCTCCTGCTCGGCCTCCTCGTCGGACAGGGCGCCGACGACATGATCGAGATCCAGCTCGACGCGGCGCTGCGCACCGGGGAGCTCACCCCGGACGAGCTCCGCGAGATCGTCATCTTCCTCACCCACTACGCGGGCTGGCCACGCGGCGCCAAGCTCAACACCCAGGTCGAGGAGCTGATCGACCGCGTCATGAGACCTTAGGCCGTGTCCGTCGGATCTCGGGCGGCTCCGGCGTGGCGCCGTTGCCCGCCGAGATGGGCGCGGTTGCGGCGGTACCCGGCCTGACGGAGCCGGCCGGGCGCGACGGACGGGTGATCCGCTACGGGAGTACGGACCACGTGTGGCACGACGACGGGCCGCGCCGCGCGCTCCGTGCCGCGATCGGCGTGCTCACGACCGTGGGCGGGAAGGGCCGGGACGGCGGAAAGTGTCGTGCCCGCCGCCTACGATGCCGTGGTGATCGACTTCGACGGACTGCGCGCCGACCGCTCCTGGCAGCTCACCTGGTCCGGCGGGACGATCGACCCGCTGAGCCGGCTGCACGAGGGCTTCACCGACGACACGCGCACCGGCCTGTGGGAGGCGCTGCCGGCGCTCCGGGAGCTGACCGCCGAGGGCGGACTGCTGTTCGACGAGATCGACGGCGACGCGCTGACCTCGCTGACCGAGCTGCGGCTGCGCGGCGCGGTACTCGCCGACGGCGCGGTCTTCCCACGCAAGGCGCCCAGCGTCGTCACGCTGGCCCTGGAGATCCGCTCGGACGTCTTCGGCACCGAGTGCCCGCTCGAGCAGCTCGACGAGCTCGACCCGGCCGGCTACCCCGCCCTACGGCACCTCGACCTGAGCCGCGCGGAGTTCGACACCGGCGACTTCGGTGTCCTCGAAGCTCTCGCCGGATCCCCGGTCCTGCCCCGGCTGGAGAGCCTGAAGATCAAGAGCCTGCGGATCCAGGAGCACGAGACGGACGGCGACCCGCTCGAAGCGCTGGCCGGGCTGGCCCCCGCCTTCGCCCACCTGGCCCTCTCCGTGGCCGGCGAGATCGACGTCGAGGGCGCAGCCCGCGTCCTGTCTTCGCAAACGTGCTAGGCGTACTCACCCCTTGTGGTCAGTACACCCAGCGCCGCGCCGTACCCCGCCGCGCGCACCGGACCCGCCGCGCCGGCGATCGGCGGCGGACGGGGAGCGGCCGGTGGCACCAGGGTGTCGCCGGCCCGCCCGCCCGGGGACACCCGGCGTCCGGCGCCCCGTGGCACCCGGGACGCCGGGCGGGCCGCTCAGAGTCGCTCGACGTTGGGGCCCCGGCAGCGGTTGCGCGTGTCGAAGACGAAGGCGCCCATCTGCTCGACCAGCTCGTAGTCGAAGCAGTCGTGGTCGGTGAGGATCACGACCGCGTCGGCCAGGGCCAGCTCCCGGCCCGTGGGCCTGACGATCTCGATCCCCGGCGGCAGCAGGGAGTCGTCCACGTGCGGATCGGCGGCCCGCACGTCCGCGCCCAGCTTCCACAGGGCTCTGGCCACTTCGATGGCGGGCGACTCGCGGCAGTCGCCGGCGTTCTTCTTGTAGGCGAGTCCCAGCAGGAGCACCCGGCTCCCCTTGATCGACTTGGACCGCCGGTTCAGCCCGAGGATCAGCCGGTGCACGACGTGGTCGGGCATGTGGTCGTTGATGTCGTTGGCCAGCTCCACGAACCGGAAGTTGTGCCCCAGGCTGCGCTTGACCTTCCAGGACAGGTAGGACGGGTCGATCGGCAGGCAGTGACCGCCGACCCCGGGCCCCGGGGTGAAGCGCATGTAGCCGAACGGCTTGGTGGAGGCGGCGTCGATCGCCTCCCAGACGTCGATCCCGAGCTGCTGCGCGAAGATCGACAGCTCGTTCACCAGGGCGATGTTGACATGCCTGAAGGTGTTCTCAAGGAGCTTGCACAGCTCGGCCACCTGCAGCGAGGAGACGGGGACGACCTCCTGCACGATCCGCCCGTAGAACGCCCCGATCCGCTCCAGGGAGGCCCCGTCGAGCCCGGACACGACCTTCGGCGTGTTGTCCAGCCGCCACCGGGGGTTGCCCGGGTCGATCCGTTCCGGGCTGTAGCCGAGGAAGAAGTCCTCGGGTGCCTGCAGCCCGGAGCCCTCCTCCAGCAGGGGCCGCAGATACTCCTCGGTGGTCCCGGGATAGGTGGTGGACTCCAGGATCACCGTCGCGCCCCGCCGTACCAGCGGGGCGATGGACTTACCGGCCGAGCCGATGTGACGGAGGTCGGGGACGCCCTCGCGGAGCGGCGTCGGCACCGTTATCACACATACGTCGAACCCCTCGGCGTCGGCGTAGTCGCCGCTGGCCAGATACCGCCCCGAACGGTGGGCCGCGGCCAGCAGGTCGTCGCCGACGTCTTCGACATAGGACTCGGCGGCGTTGAGCCGCTTGACCCGCCACTCGTCCAGGTCGATCCCCACGACGTCGAACCCGGCGTCGACCGCCCGCATCGCCAGCGGCAGACCCACGTAACCCTGGCCGACAACGACCAGCTTCTCTCTCATGTCAGGACCCCCGTCACTTCGAGATGAGATATGACCCGACTGTATGAGTCGGGCGTTTCATAACGTCGATTCAGCGGCGGCACGGGCGTGTCGTTCCGCAGGGCATTCGCGAACACGCCAGTAAGGTGACGATTATTAACATGTGGCATTATTCTTCATTGCGGACATAAGGATATGTCTATGATAAATACCGGCTACCCACGCATTCTCCGATTCGCCGGGGCTCTCTCGATAGTCGTCGCCACAAGCATCCCCTTCACTTCCCTGCCGGGCGCGACCGCTCCCCCCGGCACGGCCGCTCCCCTCGGTGCGAGCACCCCCCTCGGCGCGACCGCACCGCGCACCGCGACCGCACCGCGCACCGCGAGCGCACCGCGCACCGCGAGCGCGGCGGTGCCGCCGGTGGACCTCGGCGAGGCCGAGGAGTGCACGGTGATGGCAAGTGACGGGGTCACCAACACCGACCTCGCCACGATCACCGGCGATCTCGCCGTAAGTCCGGGCAGCGCCGTCGTCGGCTTCCCGCCCGGCGCGGTGCGCGGGGAGATAGAGGTGGACACCGCCGAAGCGAGGAGGGTGATGGCCGACGCGACCGCCGCCTACCATGACGCCGCCGGCCGCACCCCCACCGCCACCGTGCCCGCGCAGCTCGGCGGGGCGACCCTGCCGCCCGGCGTCTACGACACCCCCGGGGGCGTGTTCGGGCTGTCCGGGACGCTGACCCTCGACGCCGTGGGAGACCCGGACGCGACCTTCATCTTCCAGGCCACCGCCCTGAACACGGCGCGGGTCAGCAACATCGACCTCGTGAACGGGGCCCAGGCCAACAATGTCATCTGGCAGGTCGCCACCGACGCCAACCTGGGGAGATACTCCACCTTCCGGGGGAACGTCCTGGCGCTCAACTCCGTCGACGTGACCACGGGCACGGCCATGTACGGTCGCGCGATGGCGCTCGACGGCCTGGTCTCCATCGCGGGCACCGTCACCCCGCCCGCCACCCGCGTCACCTGGCCGGCGGACCCGCCGACCAGCACTTCTCTGACCTCCTCGCCGAACCCCTCCCGGAGAGGGGAGCCGGTCACCTTCACCGCCATCGTGAACGGGAACGTCGACGGGGTCCGCCCCAGCAATCTCGTGCTCTTCAAGGACGGCCCCGTCATCATCGGCTCGGTGATCATCGGTACCTCGGACCGCGCCGTCTTCACGACCTCGGAGCTGACCAGAGGGGTGCATGAGATCACCGCCGTCTACGCGGACGGCGGCACCGCGGTGGGCGAGGCGTGGGTTCACTTCGCCCCGAGCGAATCTCCCGTTCTGATCCAGCAGGTGCTCAACCGCAGATAGGACCGCCCCTCGACATGACCCGCCTTTCACCCCCCCATTTCAGGGTGACCGGACGGGACCGTGGCATCGCATCATCGCCAAATGCACAGACGTCACGAAAGATCCGGACCAAATGGACGGCCTTTGTTCTGCAGTGTCATATATTTGCCTCTATCGCAACTCCATCCCGGAATCCCCGCTTCCCTGAAGGGGTATCTCCCGATCGCACCGTTCACAGGACGGTGACCGGAAAAGCCGGTTTTCGGCGCAGGGGGATATAAGTGATTTTTCATCGTCTGCTAACCAGGGCGATCGCGTTGACCATGGCCTGCGGGACTCTAGGGCTCCCGGATACGGCGGCGGCCGGACCGGCCGCCGGATCCGCCGCCCGCCCGCCGAGCGGGGCCGATGCGGCCCTTGGCGCACACCGGGACTGCCACCGGGGACACCGATGCTGCCGATCCGGCTTCTGCGGCGGGCACCGGTGCTGCCGGCCCGCCTTCTGCGGCTGGGATCTTCACATCTCGAAATGCCGGGGCCCACGCGGGAGAACCGGGCCGCGCGGGGCGAGCGGACCCGCCGGGCCTACCGGACCCGCCGGGTCTACCGGGCCTACCGGGCCTACCGGGCCACAGGGCGCCCGTGGGCCGGCGGGCACGGCCGGATCGATTTCGAGCACCGACACGACGCTCATCTCGCTCACCTTCCCGCCGTTCGACACGGACTTCACCGCGTATGTCGCCGACGGCACCACCTGGATCCGGGACCCCCGGACGGCTCCACCGGGAGCGTGGCACAGCCTCGCATCCGTGCCGGGCTACCCCACGGGCGTGGTCGGCGTCTCGGTGACCGAGGCCGCCGTCCCGCTCAGCACCCTGCTGGTCACCGTTCTGACCTCCGGCGGCGTCCTCTCCCAGACCAAGTGCGTCATCACCCCGCCACCCCCTCCGCCCGGGCCCGCATGGGGGAAGACCTACTGCGACGGGTTCACCGTCATCACCCCGCCGTCCGGCTAGCGGGGTCCCCGGCGCCACCGAGCCTCGCCCCGGACCTCGCCGATCGAGGCCCGGGCGTGCGCCGAGGCACGCCCTGGCGAGGCATAAATCATAAAATATTACTACATTAAAGGAATGCGCTCAGAGGATAGTGAATACGCATTCCGATGCTGGTCGCAGCTGATATTCGGCGGTAAAGTGTTTTCGCATCACGCGTTCAACAGGGGCCCCCGTGATCGATCGGATAAACACCGCCATTCCGCCTAAAGCCCTATCTGTCCACATATGCCGTAACGCCTTTCTCCGACATTACGGCACCCGGCCGGCGTCTCTTTCCGCCGGGAATTCATGCGCCTTTCATGACAAATACGCCAACCGGGCAGATGTGCAGCGGAAATCGCGAGGACGATCCTTGGCGCACCGGCTGCATGTGAGGCCCGGCGTCCGATCCCCGCGAGACCCTTGAAAAGGTGAGTCCAATGTCCAGACTCCGGATGCCCAGACCCCTTCTCCACGCGCCCGGCCGGCCGGCCGTCACGACCGCGCCGGCACGGCCGGCACGTGAAGCAGGCCGCCGCCTCCTGCCGCGCACCGCCGGCCGCACCTGGCCCGTAGCGGTGCTGGCAGCCCTGCTGTCGATGGGCGTGACCGTCGCGACGCCGCAGTGCGCCGAGGCCGACCAGGCCCCGGTGGACCTCGGCGACGCCGCGTCATACGCGGTCCTCGCCGGGACCGCGGTGAGCAGCACGAACCTCACCGCGATCACCGGTGACCTCGGCGTGAGCCCGGGCAGTTCTGTGACCGGCTTCCCACCCGGCACGGTGAGCGGGTCGACGCACGCGGGCGACTCCGCGGCGGCGATCGCCAAGGCCGACCTGGTCGCCGCCTACAACGACGTCGCCGGACGGACCCCCGTCACCACCGTGGCGACCGAGCTCGGCGGCACGACCAAGGTCCCGGGCGTCTACAACTCCGCCAACGGCATCTTCGGAATAACCGGCACGCTCACTCTCGACGCCCAGGGCGAACCGGACGCGGTCTTCATCTTCAAGGCGTCCACCTTCTCCACCGCGAACGTCAGCAACGTCAACCTCGCGGGCGGCGCCCAGGCGAAGAACGTCTTCTGGCAGGTCAGCGGCACCGCGGCGCTAGGGGCCTACTGCACCTTCCGGGGGAACCTCCTGGCGCAGACGTCGGCGACGGTCAGCACCGGCGCCGCCGTCTCCGGTCGCGTGTTCGCCGTCAACGGCGGGATCACCATCCAGGGACCCACCGACCCGCCGAGAACCCGCATCACCGTGCCGAACGACCCGCCGACCACCACGGCCCTGGCCTCCTCCGCCAACCCCTCCCGGGCGGGAGAGCCGGTCACCTTCACCGCGACGGTGAGCGCGGTCAGCGGCTCGCTCGTCCCGCAGGGCCAGGTGCTCTTCAAGGACGGCGTGACAGTCATCGGCTCGGACCTGCACAACAGCTCGGACCCCGCGACGCTCACGATCTCCACTCTCGACCCGGGTCAGCACCCCATCACCGCCGTCTATCTCGGCGGCGACACCTCCAGCGGTGAGGGCATCGTCCATTTCGCCCCGAGCACCTCACCCGAACTGATCCAGACCGTGCTGACCGGCCTCTGGACCCCCTCCACGGTCCCGGCCGTCACGACTGTCGCCGACCCCAACGCCCTCACCCTCGGCGTGAAGTTCCGCTCGACCGTCGACGGGACCATCAGGGGCATCCGCTTCTACAAGGGCCCCCAGAACACCGGCACCCACATCGGGACCCTGTGGACCAGCGGCGGCACCCCGCTCGCCAGCGCCACCTTCACCAACGAGACGGCCACCGGCTGGCAACAGGCGAACTTCGCAGCACCCGTCGCGATCAGCGCCGACACCACCTACGTCGCCTCCTACTTCACCCCGACCGGCAACTACTCGGTGAACAGACCCTATTTCGGCACGCAATACACCAACGATCCGCTCATCGCCCTCGCCAACGGCGCCGAAGGCGGCAACGGCGTCTACCGGTACGGCGCGACGAATTCCTTCCCCACCAGCGCCTACCAGTCCAGCAACTACTGGGTCGACGTCGTGTTCACGCCGTCGAACAGCCTCTGGGACAGCTCGGCGACCCCGGCCGTCCTGTCCGCCGCCGACCCCAACGCCCTCACCCTCGGCGTGAAGTTCCGCTCGACCGTCGACGGGACCATCAGGGGCATCCGCTTCTACAAGGGCCCCCAGAACACCGGCACCCACATCGGGGCCCTGTGGACCAGCGGCGGCGCCCCGCTCGCCAGCGCCACCTTCAGCAACGAGACGGCCACCGGCTGGCAGGAGGTGAGTTTCCCGACTCCCGTCGCGATCAGCGCCGGCACCACCTACGTCGCCTCCTACTTCACCTCATCCGGGCGTTATTCGGTGAACAGCTCCTATTTCGGCACGCAATACGCCAACGGCCCGCTCATCGCTCTCGCCAACGGCGATGAGGGCGGCAACGGCGTCTACCGGTACGGCGCGACGAATTCCTTCCCCACCAGCGCCTACCAGTCCGCCAACTACTGGGTCGACGTCATGTTCGACATCACCTAGCCGCGGACGGTCCGGAGAAGATCGCTCCGGCCGTCGTGCGCGATCGATGAATGCGGGGCCGCCGGACATCCGGCGGCCCCGCAGCCATGCTGCCCACCCTTTTTCGGATATTCCGCGCTCCACTCCATACATATAACCCGGCCGCACCCATATCGCGGGAAAACCGTTTTACGGCACCGGCAGGAGCGCTCCCATTCCGCCGAGAGCCCATATAAAGGTCTGGCAAGAACATCACCGGACACGTGCGTCCAAGACCTGATTCCGGCACCCGCGTCGTCAGACTTTCGGCCGTCCGGCTGACGATTCGCCAGGGGTGCGATCGGGGAGGTTGTAGGTGCCATACGGCAGGCAGAGTTTGAATCCGATGACGCGTCGGATGCTCCGGATCGCGCTGACCGCTTTAGGGGGCGGCGTGATAACCATGATCAGCATGTTGGGGGCCACTCCGGCACCGACACCCGCCCCTGACATCACGCGCAGCGCCTCATCGTCCCCGGAAGCGCCCTCGGCAACGCCCTTGGTGACACCCTCGGTGACGCCGTCGTCGGCGGCGGCGACTCCTTCGACAGCGCCCTCGGCGACTCCCTCGATGACATCGCCCGCAACGCCGTCGGCCCTTCCTCCGGTAACGCCGGCGCGGGAAACGCGGAAAACTCCTGATTCCGCGCCCCTTATCCGGAAGCCACCCGGAAAACGCGCGACGCACCAGAAGTCATTTACCGAGTGGTTCTCCGGAGACAATGGGAGAGGCCCCGGGGCGCGCGCCGGAAAGCGGGCCCTCCGGGCCGGCGCCCGGGGGCGCGCCGCCGCGTGCCCGCCCACCTCGGTCATCTGCCTGGAGAACAGCCTGCCCGGCAATCCGCCCAGTCAGTGGTACATGCAGACGCCGACCGGGAACATCCTTGGATATCCCACCCAGATAAGCGCGAACAAGGGTGAAACCCTCGATTTCAAAGTGGCCACCAACGCGACCGACTACCGGCTCGAAATCTACCGGATCGGATATTACGGCGGCATGGGCGCGCGGCTGATAACGACGATCGAGCCTTCCGCCACCCTGCCCCAGATCCAACCGGCCTGCCTGTCCGACTCCTCGACCGGCCTGATCGACTGCGGCAACTGGGGGGTGTCGGCCTCCTGGGCGGTGCCGGCCGACGCCGTCTCCGGGGTCTACCTCGGCAATCTGATCAGGGAGGACGGCGTCAGCGGCATGGGGCAGACGATATTCGTCATCCGGGACGACACCCGCAATTCCGAGGTCCTGGTCCAGACGTCCGACGCCACCTGGCAGGCGTACAACACCTACGGCGGCAACAGCCTCTATCAGGGCGCGCCGGTGGGACGCGCCTACAAGGTGAGCTACAACCGCCCGTTCGTCACGCGCACCGGCTTCTTCCAGGCCGAATACCCCATGATCAGATGGCTTGAGTCCAACGCGTTCGACGTCAGCTACACCAGCAACGTCGACACGGCCAGCCGGGGCGCGGAGCTGCTGGAGCACAAGGCGTTCATGTCCTCCGGACACGACGAGTACTGGTCCAACGACATGCGCGGCAACATCGAGACCGCCCGGAACAGCGGGGTCAATCTCGCCTTCTTCTCCGGAAACGAGGTCTTCTGGAAGACCAGGTGGGAGAACAGCATCGACAGCGCCGGCGTCCCCTTCCGGACGCTCGTCTGCTACAAGGAGACCCACGCCAACGCCAAGATCGACCCGAGCCCGCAGTGGACGGGGACGTGGCGCGATCCCCGGTTCTCTCCCCCGTCGAACGGCGGACGGCCCGAGAACGCCCTGACCGGGACACTGTTCATGATCAACAGCTTCGCGACCGACTCCATCGTCGTCCCCTACGAATACGCCGCCATGCGGCTGTGGCGCAACACCTCCATCACGGGCCTGCAGCCCGGCCAGTCGGCCACCTTCCCCCCCGGGACACTCGGCTACGAGTGGGACGAGGCGCCCGACAACGGGTTCGCGCCGGCGGGACTGGTGAAGTTCTCCCGGACGACCCTGGGCACCACGTCGAAATACATGCTCGACTTCGGCAGCACCTACGGCCCCGGGACCGCGACGCACAGCCTGACGCTCTACAAGAATCCGAGCGGCTCGATCGTCTTCGGCGCGGGGACCATCCAGTGGGCCTGGGGGCTCGACTCCGAGCACGACCTGACCCCCGCGGGGGGCGGCCGGATGGCCGCGCCCCCTCCCACGGACATCCGGATGCAGCAGGCGACGGTCAACCTCCTGGCCGACATGGGCTCCCAGCCGGCCAGCCTCCAGGCGGGACTGGTGCCGGCCACCGCGTCGACGGACACCTCCCCGCCCACCTCGACGATCGTCTATCCGGCGAACACCGGGACCGTGCCCACCGGGACGATCGTCCCCATCCAGGGGACGGCCAGCGACACGGGGGGCGGCGTCGTCTCCGCCATCGAGATCTCCTTCGACGGCGGCACCAGGTGGTTCCAGACAACGGGCCGGACGAACTGGCAGTACAACTGGACGACGCCCAGCACCACCGGGGCGGTGACGATCAAGACCAGGGCGGTCGACGACATCGGCAACGTCCAGACCACCCCGACCGAGACGACCGTCACCGTCGTCACCGGATGCGCCGGCTGCAGCCTGTGGACGCCGTCAACCGGGCCCGCCAACCCCTCCAACCCCGACCCCAGCTCGGTCGAGGTCGGGGTGAAGTTCCGGTCCGCGAACGCGGGTTTCATCACCGGGATCAGGTTCTTCAAGGGGACGCAGAACATCGGGACGCACATCGGCAACCTGTGGACCACCTCCGGGCAGCTGCTGGCGAGTGCGACCTTCACCAACGAGACGGCCAGCGGCTGGCAGCAGGTGGACTTCGCGGTCCCGGTGTCCATCGCGGCCAACACCACCTACGTCGCCTCCTACTTCGCCCCGCAGGGCAACTACTCGATAACGCGGCCCTACTTCACCGCCGACTACACCAACGGCCCGCTCACCGCCCCCGCGAGCAGTTCCTCGGGCGGCAACGGCGTCTACCGGTACGGCGCGACGAGCGCCTTCCCCAACAGCACCTTCCAGACCAGCAACTACTGGGTCGACGTCGTGTTCGCACCGTCGAACAGCCTCTGGGGCAACACGGCGATCCCGGCCGCCCAGTCGGCCGCCGACCCCAACGCCATCACCGTCGGCGTGAAGTTCAGGGCGACCACGGCGGGCACCATCCAGGGCATCCGCTTCTACAAGGGGACAGCGAACACCGGCACCCACATCGGGACCCTGTGGACCAGCGGCGGCCAGCCACTGGCCAGCGCCACCTTCGTCAACGAGACGGCCAGCGGCTGGCAACAGGTGAACTTCGCGACACCCGTCGTGATCAGCCCCGGCACCACCTACGTCGCCTCCTACTTCACCTCATCCGGAGGCTACTCGGTCAACAGCTCCTACTTCACCGCGGACTACGTGAACGGCCCGCTCACCGCGCCCGCGAGCGGCGCCTCAGGCGGCAACGGCGTATACATATACGGCGCGACGAACGCCTTCCCCAACAAGACGTTCCAGGCCGCCAACTACTGGGTGGACATCGTCTTCAAACCGTCGGACAGCCTCTGGACCACCGCGACGACCCCGGCCGCCCCGTCCGCCGCCGACCCCAACGCCATCACCGTCGGTGTGAAGTTCAGGGCGAACAAGACCGGGGCCATCCAGGGCATCCGCTTCTACAAGGGCCCGCAGAACACCGGCACCCATGTCGGGAACCTGTGGACCAGCGGCGGCCAGCTGCTGGCCAGCGCCACCTTCACCAACGAGACGGCCGGCGGCTGGCAGCAGGTGAACTTCGCGACACCCGTCGCGATCAACGCCAACACCACCTACGTCGCCTCCTACTTCGCTCCATCCGGAGGCTACGCGGTCAACAGCTCCTACTTCACCACGGACTACGTGAACGGCCCGCTCACCGCCCCGGCGAGCGGCGCCTCGGGCGGCAACGGCGTCTACCGGTACGGCGCGACGAACGCCTTCCCCAACAACGCCTTCCAGGCCGCCAACTACTGGGTGGACCTCGTGTTCGTCTCGCCCTAGCGGTCACCACAGGTCACGGCCCGCAGGCCGGACCGGATCCGGCGCCCGCGCGCCCGGCCCCGCACCAGACGGACCGGGCGCGCGGCGCCGGACGCCGGACGCGGAGTCCGGGACCGCGCGACACCCGTAAACCGGCGATCCGGGCGTGTCATACCCGGATCACCCCGAGTCCCGGGCCGTCCCGCCGAATGTAAGGCTTGCGCAACGGGTCACCAATGAAACGAGCCCGTGACGTGTGTCGCAAACCCGTTCGTTGTTCACTTCGGCCGTGAGCACAACCTGCCTGAACACGATCCCCTTCAACCGGACGCATATCTCCGACAATGAGCTCGGCTACCTCGCGGAGGCCGTGCGAGGGGGATCGACGTGCGGAGACGGGCCGTTCACCCGCCGGGCCGCCACGCTCCTTACGGAGCTGACCGGGTCGGGCCACGCGCTGCTGACCACCTCCTGCACGCACGCGCTGGAGATGTCGGCGATCCTGCTCGACCTGCGGCCCGGCGACGAGGTGATCATGCCCTCGTTCACCTTCATGTCCACGGCCAACGCCTACGCGCTGCGCGGGGCGGTACCGGTGTTCGTCGACTGCAGGCCCGACACCCTGAACATCGACGAGCGGCTGGTCGAGGCCGCGGTCACCGAGCGCACCCGGGCCGTCGTGGTGGTCCACTACGCGGGTGTCGCCTGCGCGATGGAGCCGATCGGCAGGCTCTGCGAGCGGTACGGCCTGGCCCTCGTCGAGGACAACGCCCACGGCCTGGGCGGCTCCTACCGCGGCAGGCCGCTCGGCTCGTTCGGCCGGGTGGCCACGCAGAGCTTCCACGCGACGAAGAACGCGCAGTGCGGGGAGGGCGGGGCCCTGCTCCTGAACGACGCCGACCTGATCGGGCGCGCCGAGATCATCCGGGAGAAGGGCACCGATCGCGGCCGTTTCTTCCGCGGCCAGGTCGACAAGTACCGATGGATCGACATCGGTTCGAGCTATCTGCCCTCCGACATCCTCGCCGCCCAGCTGACCGCCCAGCTGGAGTCGTTCGACAAGATCCAGTTCCTGCGCCACGCCGTGTGGCGGGAGTATCACGGGGCGCTGGCCGGCTGGGCGGCCGAGAACGGGGTCCGCCGGCCGGCGGTCCCCGACGGCTGCGCCCATCCGGCGCATCTGTACCATCTGCTCCTCCCGGACCTGGACAACCGCCAGGCGTTCATCGGCCACCTCTCGGACCGGGGCGTACAGGCGGCCTTCCATTACCAGCCGCTGCACTCCGCGCCCGCCGGCATGCGGTACGGGCGGGCGGCCCCGGGCGGCTGCCCGGTCACCGAGGAGATCGCCGACCGGCTCGTACGGATACCGCTGTATCCCGACCTGAGCGGGACGGACGTGGCGCGCGTGATCGACGCCGTCCGGACCTACCGGGTGCGCTGACACCCCGCCCGCGGCGGGGCGTCAGCGCACCCTCACCCGTCCAGGAGCCGGCTGCGGATCAGGTGGACGGTGAGAAAGGTCTGCACGGGCTCGAATCCGTATCTCGCCCATGCCCGCTGCACCCGCGTGTTGTGGCCCTGGGTGGAGATGACGACTTCCGTCCCGCCGCCGGCCAGGGTCCGCTCCTCGACGGCCTTCAGCAGGTGGGCGTAGAGGCCGCGCCCCTGGGCCCGGGAGACCACGCCCGCGAGCAGGATCTCCGCGCGGGGTCCCCGCTGAGCCAGCGTGGCCAGACCGAGGAGGTCTCCCGCGGCCGGCCCCAGCAACGCCAGGCATCCCCCGTCCGCGGCGGACCTCACCGCCCACTCCTGGTAGCCCGCCAGCGCCCGCTCGGCCTCGAACAGAGGGTTGGCCAGGTAGTGGTTCCCGTAGGCGGCGAAGATGTCCGCGACCAGCGCCCGGACCGCGTCCGGACCGGCCGACCCCGTCGTGCGCAGATCCGGTGACGGCTCCGGCGCGCGGCCCTGTCCGGCGCGCAGCCGCCAGTACACCAGGCAGTCCGCGAACACGGCGGTCCGGCCGAGCGCGGTCAGCTCCGCGGACCAGCCGAGGCGTTCCGCCGGATACCGCAGCACGATGACGTCCGCGGAGGACCCCCGCACCGCCTGGCGGACCGCGGAGAACGGCACCTCCGTCCCGGCGGGGACGGACAGGCGGTCAACGGAGTATCCGAACCGGGCCGACTCCAGCGGAGACCTCTCCGCCCGTACGGCCCCCGCCTCCATCACCTCACACCACGCCATCAGCTCACCTCGTAGCTCTGGACGTTCCCGGCCCGGCGGCGTCCGCGGCCACGTCGGACGGCGGGCGGGCAGGCCGGCACGCGTCGTGCTCTCATCTCCCGGCGATCCGTCACACGGGCCTCGCACCGCGCCGGGCCGGCCGGCGCCCGGTAAGAACACGACCACCGGAAAAGGCGGCGTCCCACGCGCTCCGGACTTTCCGGTCCGGGGATTCCCGGATTAATTATTCTCATGGGCCGGCCCGGCCGTACACGGCCACGGAATCTTGATCATTAAAGATCGGCAAGTTCTTCGCAATGGCTCGATAAGTGGCGACAACACAGTTCGTGTCGACCGGCCCATCCGTTGTTCACTGCGACATTGAGTGCAACCGGCCCGTCCGGACGGACTCGCCGCAAAATACACGAGGAACCGGCGGTGCACCCTTTTGATCGACGCTTGCCTTTCCCTGGGAATCCTTTAAGAAAGCGAGGGGGACATGGCGGAAGAAATTGCGATCAATGATCTCGGCCGGCACGCGTCCTCGACGGAGACGGCTGTGCGGAGTTCTGTCGAGCGCGTGCTGAGAAGCGGCTGGTACATCCTGGGCGAGGACGGCGAGGCCTTCGAGCAGGAATTCGCCCGATACTGCGGGACAGCCCACTGCGTGGGCGTCGCGAACGGGACCGACGCCATCGAGCTCGGCCTGCGCGCCCTCGGCGTCGGCGCCGGCAGCCGCGTGGCCACGGTCGCCAACGCCGGCCTCTACACGACGACGGCCCTGATGGCCCTCGGCGCGGAGCCCGTGTTCGTCGACGTCGACCGCGGCACGAAGCTGATGGACCTCGCCCACCTCGAGCAGGTCGTCGGCGCCGGCGGCCTCGACGCGGTCGTGGTGACGCACCTGTTCGGGCTCATGCACGACATGGAGGCGGTCCTGGCCGTCACGGCCCGGGCCGGGGTCCCGGTGTTCGAGGACTGCGCGCAGGCCCACGGCGCCCGGCGGGGCGGACGGCGCGCCGGCTCCTGCGGCGCCGCGGCGAGCTTCAGCTTCTACCCGACGAAGAACCTGGGAGCGCTCGGCGACGGCGGCGCCGTGGTCACCGGCGACCCCCGGGTCGCCCAGCGGGTCAGGCTCCTGCGGCAGTACGGGTGGGAGTCGAAGTATCGCGCCAGCATCCGCGGAGGGCGCAACAGCCGTCTCGACGAGATGCAGGCGGCGGTCCTGCGGGCCAAGCTGCCCCTGCTCGACGGCTGGAACAGGCGGCGGCGGGACATCGCGACGCGCTACTCGCGGGAGATCGTCCACCCGCGGGTCCAGTGTCCGCCGGTCTACGGCGAGGAGTTCGTCGGCCATCTGTACGTCGTCGTGTGCGAGGACCGGGAGGCGCTCCGCGCCCATCTCGCCGCGTCGTCCATTCTCACCGATGTGCACTATCCCGTTCCGGATTACCGTCAACCCGCCCTGGCCGGTCTCGGGGACCAGACGGGCCTGCCGGTGACAGACGATCTGGCCGCCTCCATCCTGACGCTCCCCTGCTATCCGGAGCTCTCCGACGAGGAGGTCACGCGAGTGATCTCCTGTATCGCCAGCTGGTGACCCCATGTTTTCCGTGATCATCCCTGTCTATCGGAATGCGGAATTCGTGCCACAGCTGATCGCGGAGTTCAGCGACATCAGCGCGGTCGTCGCCGAGCGCCACGGAATGCCCATGGAGTTCGTCTTCGTGGTCGACGCCAGTCCGGACGACAGCTTCGAGCTCCTCAAGGCGGCCCTGCCGCTGGCGCCGTTCCGTTCGCAGCTGCTCCTGCACACGCGCAACTTCGGATCGTTCGCGGCCATCCGCACGGGCCTGCGGGCCGCCCGGGGCGACTACTTCGCCGTGCTGGCCGCCGACCTCCAGGAGCCTCCCGACCTCGTGCTCAGGTTCCTCGACAGCCTCGTCAACGACGACATGGACATCTCGGTGGGGGTCCGTGAAGGCCGCGAGGACCCGGGGATGTCGCGTCTGTCGGCCAACCTCTTCTGGGCCTTCTACCGCCGCTTCGTCGTGCGCGACATCCCCGCCGGCGGGGTCGACGTCTTCGGCTGCAACCGGCGTGTCCGGGACGAGCTCCTGCGGCTGGAGGAGGCCAACAGCTCCCTCGTGGGCCTGGTCTACTGGCTCGGCTTCCGCCGCGGCGAGGTGCCGTACGAGCGGCGCGCCCGGGCGCACGGCAAGAGCACCTGGACGCTCGGCAAGAAGGTCGACTACCTCCTCGACAGCATCTTCGCCTTCACCGACCTGCCCATCCGCATCCTCACGGTCCTGGGGGTGCTCGGCTTCGCCATCGCCGCCTGCCTGGCGGTCTTCGTCGTCGTCATGCGCCTGACCGGTGAGATAGCGGCGGCGGGCTACACGACCACGATCCTGGTCATCACCTTCTTCGGCGCGCTCAACACCCTGGGCCTGGGCTTCATCGGGTCCTACGCCTGGCGCAGCTACGAGAACACCAAGAAACGTCCGCTGGCTCTGGTGCACACCGCCCACACCTTCGACGGCGCGCCCGGACCCGTCCCCGTCCTCCTCCACATCGGCAGGCGCGCATGAAACAGGCCCTCATCCACCCGCAGGCCCTCTGCGAGAGCACGGCGATCGGCGCCGGGACCCGGGTCTGGGCGTTCGCGCACGTGCTGCCCGGCGCCCGGATCGGAGCCGAGTGCAACATCTGCGACGGGGTGTTCGTCGAGAACGACGTCGTCCTGGGAGACCGTGTGACCGTCAAGTGCGGCGTCCAGATCTGGGACGGGACCACGATCGAGGACGACGTCTTCGTCGGCCCCAACGCGACGTTCACCAACGACCCGTTCCCGCGCAGCAAGGTCCGTCCCGAGGCGTTCGCGCGCACGGTCATCCGCTCCGGCGCCTCCATCGGGGCCAACAGCACGATCCTGCCCGGGGTGGAGGTGGGGACCGGCGCGATGGTGGGCGCGGGCGCGGTCGTGACGCGCTCCGTCCCGCCGAACGCGGTCGTGGTCGGCAATCCCGCCCGCATCAAGGGCTACGTCACCGACGCCGAGCAGCCCGGCTCCCCGCTCCCGGCCGGCGACATCCGGCCGCCGGGCACGGTGGGACTCGGCGTCGGGGCCGCGAGCCTGCACGAGCTGCGGGTCGCCAAGGACCTGCGCGGCGAGCTGTCGGTCGCCGAGTTCGGGCGTGAGCTGCCGTTCGCTCCCAAGCGGTACTTCCTCGTGTTCAACGTGCCGAGCCGGGAGGTCCGGGGCGAGCACGCCCACCGGAACTGCGACCAGTTCCTGATCTGCGTGCGCGGCTCCTGCGGCGTCCTCCTGGACGACGGCCGCAACCGGCGGGAGGTCACCCTGGACCGCCCCAGCCGCGGCGTCTACATGCCGGCCATGATCTGGGGGACGCAGTACCGGTACTCGCCCGACGCCGTGCTCCTGGTGTTCGCCTCGCACTACTACGACCCGGACGACTACATCCGTTCCTACGACGAGTTCCAGAGAGCCGTCGCCGGCGAACCGGTCCGGGCGTGAGCGGTCCGCCGGCCCAGTTCGCCCGTTTCCTCGTGGGCGGCGCCGCCAACACCGCCGCCACCTACGGGATTTTCGTCGTCCTGTCCCGGTCGATGCCGCCGCAGGCCGCCTACTCGGCGGCCTACGTGTCGGGGGTCGTCCTGGCCTACGTCGTCAACACGGTCTTCGTGTTCCGGACCCGCGCGTCGATCGGGTCGGCCGCGCGCTTCCCGGGCGCGTACCTGGTCTCCTACCTCGTCGGCCTGGCCCTCCTGACGCTGTTGACCCGGGCGGGGCTCGACGGCCGGCTCGCGATGCCGGCTGTGATGGCCGTCAACGTCCCGCTCACCTTCGTGATGATCCGGTACGTCCTCAAGGGCACGGGGCCCGGGGCCCGGCCGCTACCGCGGCCGGGCCTCCGGCGGCTTGCGGGCCTCGACCACGAACCCGCTGGCCGCCACCGCGGCGCTGGGATGCCGTGCGAGCAGGACGTCGAGGAACTTTACCGGCGACAGCAGCCACATCAGGGGGATCAGCCCCCGGTACAGCCGCCTGCTGCCGAAGGAGAGCAGCAGGGCCAGCCATTCCTGGAGCATCCAGAGCATGGCCGAGGTGGGCCCCGCGCCCACCCGCACGCTCAGCACGTCGAAACGGTCGAAGAGGGTTCTCATCCCCGCCTGGGTGTATCGCTGGTAGTCGTACGGCGAGGCGTGGAAGGGCTGCATGAAGGGCACGTAGCACAGCACCCGGCCCCCCGGCCGGAGCACCCGCCACATCTCCTCGACGTGGGCCCGCGGATCCGGCACGTGTTCGAGCACGGCGACGCTGACGATGCCGGCCAGGGCCCCGTCGCCGATCGGCAGCGTCCGCAGGTCGCCCACGATGTCGACGTTGGCGTAGGTCCCCCCGTCCACGCAGAGCACCCTCGGGTCGTAGCGGTTGGTGCCCGACCCGAGATCGGCGACCAGGTCGCGGTCGAGGTCGAAGCTCGCCAGGAAGGGGCGGATGAAGCGCCTGAGCAGGACCGGTGAGACGAGCTGGATCGCCAGCGGATACACCGGCCCGAAGCGGCGCTTGACGCTCTCCTTGATCCGGTTGAGCGGGTCGTCCCGCAGCTCGGCGTCCTCGAAGCCGGCGAAACGCAGTTGGTCGCCCACCCGGCGGCCCCCGGTGCCGCAGCGCGCGCACGTGTAGGACCCGTCGAGCGGGACGCGGCAGGAGGGGCAGGCCAGTACGGCCGCCGCCCGGTCGACCGGGCAGCCCGTCGCCTCCGCCGTTCTCATGGCGTCCGCTCCTTCAGCGGCCGCCACCATGCCTGGTTGTCCCGGTACCAGCGCACGACCTGGGCGAGTCCCTCGTCGAAGTCCACCTGCGGCCGGTAGCCGATCGAGCGGATCTTGCCGCTGTCGACGGCGTAGCGCCGGTCGTGGCCGAGCCTGTCCTCGGTGTGCTCGACCATCTCCCAGCCCACGCCGGAGGCGGCCAGCAGCCGTCCGGTCAGCTCCCGGTTGGTCAGCTCGACGCCGCCGCCGATGTTGTAGACCTCGCCGGCCGTCCCCTTGTCCAGCACGAGCTGGATGCCCCGGCAGTGGTCGTCGACGTGCAGCCACTCGCGGACGTTCTCACCGTCGCCGTAGAGGGGCACGGGGAGCCCGTCGATCAGGTTGGTGACGAACAGCGGGACGACCTTCTCGGGATACTGGTACGGACCGTAGTTGTTGGAGCAGCGGGTCACCCGCACGTCGAGCCCGTAGGTCCGGTGGTAGGCCCTGCACAGCAGGTCGGCCCCCGCCTTGGCGGCCGAGTAGGGGGAGTTGGGCAGCAGCGGCTCCTCCTCGGTCCAGGCCCCCTCGGCGATGGATCCGTACACCTCGTCGGTGGAGACCTGGACGACGGTGCGCACGCCGGCTTCGAGCGCCGCCTGCAGGAGCCGCTGCGTGCCGTACACGTTGGTGACGACGAAGTCCCCCGCACCGGTTATCGACCGGTCGACGTGTGTCTCGGCCGCGAAGTTCACGATGACGTCGTGGCCCGGCACCACCTCGGCGAGCAGCCGGGCGTCGGTGATGTCCCCCCGGACGAAGGTGTAACGGGGGTGATCGGCGACCGGGCGCAGGTTCTCCGGGTTGCCGGCGTAGGTGAGCTTGTCCAGCACGGTCACGCGGGCGTCCTCGTAGCCGGGGTGAGCGCCGGACAGCAGTGACCGCACGTAGTGCGAGCCGATGAACCCGGCGCCGCCGGGGATCAGGATCCTCATGCCCTCACCTGGATCTTGCTGTGGTCTCCGACCATGAGCTGGTTCATGTTGGGTACTCCCACCGCGCGCGTGACCTCGACGTTCCGGCCGATCAGAGAGTATGTGAGCCCGGAGACCCCGGTGATGACCGAGTCTCCCAGGATGATGCTGTACTCCACCTCGGCGTTCTCCAGGACGCAGCCCTCGCCGATCGAGGTGTAGGGGCCGATGTAGGAGCCGTTGATCTTGGCGTCGGCGCCGATGACCGCCGGGCCCCGGATCACCGAGTTCTCGACGGTGGCCCCCGGCTCGATGGCGACCCGGCCCGTTATCTCGGAGAGCCCGTCCACGCTCCCCCGGACGGCGCGCCCGATCCCCTCCAGGACGATGCGGTTGCACTCCAGCATGTCCTGCAGGCGCCCGGTGTCCTTCCAGTAGCCGCCGACGAAGTGCGAGTGGACCCGGCCGCCGTTGTCGATGAGCCAGGTGATCGCGTCCGTGATCTCCAGTTCGCCGCGCGCCGAGGGCCTGATCGCCCGGACCGCCTCGTGGATGGCCGGGGAGAAGGTGTACACGCCGACGATCGCGAGATCGCTGCGGGGATGCTCCGGCTTCTCCTCCAGGCCGACGATCTCGCCGTCCGGCCCGAGCTCGGCGACTCCGTAGAACTGCGGTTCGGCGACCTTGGTGAGCAGGATCTGGGCGTCGTAGTCGGCCTCGCGGAAGGCGTCCACCAGGTCGGTGATGCCGTCCACCAGGAAGTTGTCCCCCAGATACATCACGAACGGCTCGTCGGCGAGGAACCGGCGGGCGATCAGGACGCAGTGCGCCAGCCCGAGGGGTTCCTCCTGGGGGATGTAGGTCACCTCCAGGCCGAACCTCGATCCGTCGCCCACCGCCTCCCGGATCTCCCGGGCCGTGTCGCCGACGATGATCCCCACGCTGGTGATGCCCGCGTCCCGGATCGCGTCGAGTCCGTAGTAGAGCACCGGCTTGTTGGCGATGGGGACCAGTTGCTTGGCCGATGTATGAGTCAGCGGGCGCAACCTCGTCCCCTTGCCGCCCGCCAGAACGAGTGCCTTCACCGCTCTTTGAGCCTTTCCGCGAAGAACTCATGGCCGCAGCGGCCATCTGTCCGATTGAATTTATGCGGAACCCGGATTAGTGGCCCTATGCCGTCTCCCGCTTTTGCCGAACAACGGGCGACAAGTTGCCGGGACTATAGCCTTCCGCCATGACGGAAGGTCCATGTCCGGTGGACCACGTAACTGAGCGGCGGGCTCAGGACTATCACCACGCCCTGCGCCGCCATAATCGGAATCCCGGCGAATTCCACTAAAATCGGGACCCCTGCGGCGGAGGTCCCCAGGAAGCTCAGCCCGACCGCGTAGAACCGCGCGTAGCCCCGCAGCCACGAGTCTCCGGAGACCCGGAAGACCACCAGCCGGTACCAGGGATAGACGACGGCCACGGTGGCGCAATGGCTGACCACGACCAGGAAAAGATAGGGCACCGAATCTCCGGCCGCCAGCAATCCCAGGCCCAGGAGAGCGCAATGGACCGCGGCCGTCATGGCGCTTCCCATCAGATATGTGATGCGATGACTCCCGAAAGTCGAGAGCAGGGCTCTCCACCCGAAATGTGAATTATCGCCACCGGCGCTTCGGCTCTCCACTTCAACCATGCGGCGGTGACTCCGGATCGTGGTCGCTGGCAGTACGGCTGGCAATACGGGGATCCTAGTCGGCCGCGCGAATAAATCGGGGGATTAATGTCAGTGTCGGTGGTTGTTCCGTGTTATCGCTCGGCGGGGACCCTCCCCCTGCTGATGGCCAGGCTCATCCCGGTCCTGCGGGACCTCTCCGTACCGCACGAGGTGGTCCTCGTCGTCGACGGGAGCCCCGACGACACCTGGGAGGTGGCCTCCGGCCTGGCCCGCGAGTTCGAGGCCGTCCGCGCGATCCGCCTGTCCCGCAACTACGGCCAGCACAACGCGCTGGTCGCCGGCATCAGGGACGCCAGGTTCGACGTGGTCGTCACGATGGACGACGACCTGCAGCACCCGCCCGAGCAGATCCCGCTGCTGCTGGCCACCCTGGAGGGCGACCGCCTCGACCTGGTGTACGGCATCGCGCACGAGGAGGAGCACGGGGCCGTCCGCAGCCTCGCCTCGCGATCGGTGAAGGCATGCATGGCCGGCGCCCTGGGGGTCCGCGGCGCCCGGGCGCTCAGCGCCTTCCGCGCCTTCCGGACCCGCCTGCGGGACGGCTTCGAGGGGCTGTCCGGGCCGCACTTCTCCGTCGACGTGGCCCTTTCCTGGGCCACCGCGCAGGTGGGCTCGGTCCATGTGCACATGAGCGAACGCCGTCACGGGCGGTCCAACTACACCCCGCGCCTGCTGGTCCGGCACGCGGTCAACATGTTCCTCGGCTACAGCACGGCCCCCCTCAGGGCGGCGAGTTACCTGGGTTTCCTGGCCGGGGTCTTCGGGCTGCTGCTGGGCGCGTCCGTTCTGTGGCGCTTCGTCACGGGCGGCACCACGGTGGCCGGCTTCACCACGATCGCCTCGATGGTGGCGCTCTTCTCGTCCGCGCAGCTGATCGCCATCGGGGTGCTCGGGGAGTACATCGGCCGCATCCACGGCAGCGGGATGGGGCGGCCGGCCTACGTGGTCAGGGAGCGCGCCGGATCGTCCGGCGGGCCCGGCGCCGCCCGTCCGGCGGCCGCCACGGCACGCGCCGGCTCCGGCTCCGGCTCCGGCTCCGGTTCCGGCCCGGACGAGCGGTGAGCCGGCCGCCGGCGGTCACGCCACGTCCTCCGGCAGCCCGTACACGGCCGGTCACGTCACGTCCTCCGGCAGCTCGTACACCGCGTAGTCGCCGACGCGCAGGCGCAGGTCCGCGAAGTCCCCGATCCGGGAGGCCGGGCTGACATACCGCTCGTCGGCGAACAGCCAGCGCACGCCGTAGCGCGCGCGCAGCAGCCGGACAGCGGCCGCCGAGGGCGAGTCGAAGACCTCGTCGTTCGCCCGGATCCGCTCCTCGTCCCAGAACGGGAGGGTCTCCGCCTGCTGGCCGGGGCGCCAGCGGCTCATGTTGGTGGCGGTGTAGGCCCATCCCTCGACCAGCACGCGCCGCTCCGTCAGGGCCGCCGCCCAGAATCCGCGGCTGTCGCATGGATTGTCCGTTCCTCCCAGGCAGCGGACGTTCGTGGCCACCAGGTCGCCGGTGCCCGAGTGGTCGCGCAGCCACCGCCCGGCGGCCAGCGCGCCGTCGGAGACCACCGGGGCCGCCGCGGCGGGTTCCACTTCGGGGGCGCCGCCCGCCGGGGTGTGGAGGGCCGCCGACAGCACGCGCGTGCACCAGGCCGCGGGGAAGCCGGCGGCCGCGATCATGGAGAGCGCCAGGGCGCCGGCGACGACGCGCCGCCGGTGGAGCGCCGCGAGGACGCCCACCGCCAGCAGCGCGGTGACCGCCAGGACGAGGTAGGGCAGGTAGAGGACGGCGTCGGAGCGGCCCGCTCCCAGCGGGACCTTGACGCCGCAGAGCTCGCGGATCAGGCAGGCGGCCGCCACGCCCGCGGCGCCCGCGTACGCGAGCGCGCGCGGTGACAGCCGGGCCCGCCGTACGGCGACGGAGAGCCCGTAGGCCGCGACGATCACCAGGTAGGGGTAGGACGCGTCGAAGAAGTAGATCTGGCCCATGTGCGGGTGCCCGAGGAAGAGGACCGCGCCGACGCCCACCGTGCCCATGCCGAGCATCAGGACCACCGCCGGCCGCATGAGCAGCCGGGGCCGGCTGAGCAGCCCGAGGATCCCGCACCACTCTATGGCCCAGCTCAGCACGTAGAGCAGCGCGATGCCCAGCACCGAGACGAGCGACGGCTCGGCGTGCTCCCCCAGTCCGGTCAGTCCTCCCCAGATTTTCCGGAAAAGGGAGAAGTCATCGATGACCATCCCCTGGTTCGCCTGCCTGAACAGCACGGTCTGGGCGCAGAGGAAGCAGGCCGCGGTGAGTCCCAGCGCGGCGAGCGTGGGCCAGTGCGGCCGCCGGCGTCTGACCAGCTCGACCGCGGCGACCGTCCCGAGTCCGGCGATCAGCAGGGGCAGGTAGGTGGCCTTGGCGCCCGTCACCGCGACGAGGAAGATCCCCAGCAGCAGCCACCGGCCGGCGCTCGACCGCCGGCGCTCGAGCAGGTCGACCAGGAGCAGGACGGCCGGCGCGGCCAGGAGGGTCCCGAAGGTCTGGGTGGGGCTCAGCCACGAGATGGCGGCCCGCCAGGTGAAGATCCCGACGTTGATGCCCTGGTAGAGGTTGGGGGCGGCGATGAAGACGGTCCCCAGCAGCGCCAGCAGGGCCACCGCCCAGGAGTCCGTCACCCGCCGGGCGATCGTCGCGAGGATGACGGCCAGGGCCGCCAGCATGGGGAGCATGCCCAGCCGGAACAGCAGCACGAGCGGCTCCACGCCGGTGACCCAGCTCGCCGCGGCCAGGTGGGCGTAGACGAACCAGTGGTAGAGCAGCGGCTCGCCGGACACCATCGGCACCGTGGGCGGCATGTGGTGCCTCAGCTCGCCGATCAGCGCCAGGTGGAAGGGCATGTCGACGTAGGAGGTGCCGAGGGCCGGCCAGGTGAGCAGGTTCTTCCGGAAGAAGTTGACGGCACTCCAGGCGATCAGGTAGCCGATGATCAGGGCCAGGGACCACGACCACCACCGGGGCACAGCCGGCCGGACCCCGCCCCGCCAGTACCCCCGCAGCCGCGG